>JAIPFS010000018.1 GCA_021736545.1 Spirochaetia bacterium
TGAACCCATAATACGTTCACATCAACACGAAACACGGGTGGGGTAAATGGTTTGAGCATTTGAGTGTGGAGTATCATGTCTTTACTGCTGATACGACTACCAACTCATTGGGTGATTGCTGCTGGGACGAGCTTGCCATTCTCATGACCAAACAATGGATGTACTGTAAATGGCAAGTAAGAATCACAATATTGGGGGTACAGAAAAATGTCCGCACCCATATTTGTGATTCCTGATTGCTATTTACAGCAATTGCCCCAATCGGAGCCAAGGTATCGATTCTTTGATGCTTTGCTTTATTTTCAATATGAACTTCCCTGTTTTTTGCATTAAACAAACTTTCCCAAATTTGTCCACTCAAACTTGTAAGCAGTTTTTGAGATGTCCGGTTTATGTTATTTTCCTTTGAAATCGTTAAAAAAGACCTTTTATGTACATTCTGTAAAATTATTGAACAAGATGTATAGCAATCTATAAAAACATTTGACAGAATGACACTTTTTCTTATAGGGTTTTATATGAGAAAGTTTTTATTTTACACAATATTTGAAGCAAATGGATTGTAAAATGGAGATCTCTTCTGAGATTCCGAAGGCCACTAGGAACAGCAAGTCAGAGGGAATAGGATGTTCTTTTGTTGCGATTCTCCCTTCATTTGACATGCCTTAGAATTTGACAGGCCTTAGAGAAGTGGTGCAAATCCTGATTTTCTTCTGTTTCCCAGACCTCCTGATAAGACCAATTCTTAGTTCACTCAACTGGTTTACGGTGAAACTTTTTTGGTGGTTTGAAGGCTTACTGGCGTTTAAATCCTTCCAGTTTCAAAATCATGATGTCTGTAAAAATTTCCGTACAGTAGCTCGGTCTATTCCCAACTGGCGTGCAGTTTTGCTGATATTTCCTTCATACTGTTCACAGCACGTCTTTACAATCTCTGCCTCAATCTCTTTGAGGGACCTATCTGTTTTCAGTAGTGGATTGGGATTAGCTTTCGGAATTGGATGATTATTGTTTAGCTCGCTGATCAAATCCTGTTCCATGTCATGAATATCCATGTTCATAGAAAAAAGCACGCTGACTTTTTCAGCGAAATTCCGCAGTTGTCTTATATTACCCGGCCAATGTGCAGTTTCGATAGTTTCCTTCAAGCTGGAGGGTACATACTGAGAGCTATAGCCGTATTTTCCAGCAAAAAATTGCATAAAAGAGTTGAAAAGCGGCAGGATATCATCTTTTCTTTTTCTTAACGGTGGGATAATGATATCAAGTACCCGAAGTCGGTAGTACAAATCTTTTCTAAAATTGCCAGTTTCTGTCTCTTCATAGAGATCTTTATTGCAGGCAGCAATAAATCTAACATCAACAGAATGTATGCGGTCATCTCCGATACGCATGACCTGCTTCTCCTGCAGCACTCGCAGGAACCTTGCTTGAACACTTTTGCTCATGTCATTGACTTCATCAAGGAAAATAGTCCCCTTATGAGCCATCTCAAACAGTCCTGCCTTGCCCCCTTTCTTTGCCCCGGTGAATGCTCCTTCTGCATAGCCGAAAAGCTCGCTTTCAAGCAGACTATCGGGAAGTGCTGCGCAGTTAACTGCTACAAAGGGGCCGTCTTTTCTCAGAGATGAGTTATGAATACTCTGAGCAAACATTTCTTTACCTGAGCCAGTTTCTCCAAGAAGGAGAATTGTTGAATTAGTTTTACTATATCTTCTCGCCTTCTCAATTGTTTTGATGAAATCTGCATTTACAGCAGTCATTTCATCAAAGGAATGGGTTGCAATGAGCCCTCTTTTAATCATTTGTTTTCTCAGTTTATCTTCCAGGTCCTTGATTCTTCCACTGCTCTGAAGGAATACAAGTGTAGCTGAATTGTTTTCACCGGCAAAAATTCTCAGGACCTCCAGCATATAATCCTTACCAGATATGGAGAGAAGATGATTTGTACGCTGATCCAGAACAGCATCAACGAAATCCTTCGGTAAGAAACTCGATTGAATGGTTCTTCCCACAAGCTGCTCGTTCGTTTTCCCGAATATTTTTAAAGCTTTCGTATTGACCATTTCTATTGTTTGCTGAGCTGTAAGATAAAATATTGCCTGCTGAGAGTGTTCCATGATTACGTTCAATCGCTTGTTTCTTACCATTTCGGTATGCATGTGACCAATAAAGTTTACTGCAGCTTCTACAGTGTCAATTACAGCTTCGGGACCTGATTTGATAAGTTCATAACGCATTCCCATCTCTTTGGCCGTTTCAACAGAGACTGTATCACCAGTAACAACTTCTGCACCCCATTGTTTTGCATCCTTAACAACCTGCTCGATATTTTGCTGAGTTGTAATCAGAAAATAGCCAAGGTCAATTGATAGTATCGAAGCGATGCTTCTAGCTCCACTTATAACATTCTCATATCCAATTACGGCAATTTTTTTGTTTCTCTTTGCATGAGGGTAAATTGCACGCAGTAAGTCGTATCCTGTAACATCAATTTCGAATGTGGGGACTGACAGGTTTTTCTGGAGCAGTGTAGCCGTGCCTCCTCTACTGATGATCATGTCTGCTTTATTTTCTCTTATACAGTTTTCAGCAGCTTTAAGGCCGGCATCAAGATCCCCATGGATAATGTTAACATCATAGGGATATGACTCAAGACACTCTTGGGCTGTTGAAGCAAGGTCAGGGTAGGGGGCTACTAGCAGGATATTCATAATAATTCCTTTACTGATGATGAATATTTCACCAGTATCATATCATGTGGTGATAAATTCGTCACCAATTTTCTTCATGTTTTCATCATAACCTCAAACTAAAGGTGTAGAAAGTCAAAAAATTGGTTTTATTTATTTGGCATATAAATTGCATTGGTTTTATTATGGAAAAAATGCACATCAAGAAAATGATACTGGCAGATGATCTCACGGGGGCAAATGACACTGGGGTACATTTTCTCTCCGAAAGCGAGGAAGTTACTGTAATTGTTGATACCGAACTTGAACTGGATATACGGCTGGGTGAGACAACAGTAATTAACACAGATACAAGATTGCTCAAGCCGGAGGAAGCCTATAACAAAATACACAGTCTAATGAAAACATATATGCCCTTAGGTCCAAGTGCTATATTCAAGAAGATCGATTCTACCCTAAGAGGGAATGTTGGATCAGAGGTTGAAGCACTCCTGGATTTTACCGGATGCTCAGTAGCTTGTATCGCCAGTGCTTCTCCACGTAATGGGAGAACGGTAAGGAACGGTCTATGTTATGTAAATAATGTACTTCTAGCTGAAACCGAGATAGCAGAGGATCCCTTTAATCCTGTTCAAATTTCGTCTCTCTCTGATATTATTGCTAAGCAGTCCTCACGGCAGATTGCAGTCCTGGAGCTATCAGCAATACGCTCTACTGGGGCTGAGGGTTTTAAAAAGCTTTCACAGCTCCTGGATAGTGGAGCTGAGATCATAATTGCGGATTCTGAGACATCAGATGATCTCAAGAGAGTGCAGAGCTTATTCTCCAGGCTGAATAGAAATATACTGTATGTCGGATCAGCCGGTTTGTTTCATGCTATTCGCGACGAATCATCACATTTACCTAAAACACATATAGCAGACTGCGGAAATAGGAGTTCCAACATGTTGTTCATTGTTGGTTCTCTTATGGGGACAACGCAGAGGCAGGTGGATTATCTCTGTAGGAATAAAGAGGTTTCAGAGTTTCAGTTGAAAACCGAAGAACTTATTCGTGAGGACAATACAGCTATCATTCGAAGATATGCTGAAGATGCAGTGAAGGGATTCTGCGGGTCATCTATTGTACTCTTGAAGACTGACCGAATGAAGACTGACGTGCCTATGGCTTCAGGAAAAGTGGGCCGTGCCTTAGGGGAAATTATGTGTGAAATTATTCGGGCTGTTGATATGGGAGCTATTATAGTTACCGGGGGAGATACGGCTTTGAATGTTTTAAAAGAGATGAAAGTGAGTAGTCTGAAACTTATTGATGAAGTTCTTCCGGGCATCCCTGCTGCACGACTTGAAACTGTCTTTGGCAATGGATCCTTAATTTTTGTGACTAAGGCAGGTTCCTATGGGGAGGAGGATGCCCTGAAGGGAGTTGCAGATTATGTGCAGGCTGTTTGCGGAAATATTAAGCCGAAATTGAAAATAGATACAAGATTGGAGTGGACTATGAAGAAAGAATTTGATATCTCTTTCCCCAAAAGGACAATGTTTGGCGATGGAGCCCTGCGTAAGTTGGGAAGACTTCTTGCAGAATACAGGTTTGAACGTTCAGTTATCCTGATGGATGATGGAATAAAAAGGAGCGGAATCGGAGAGCGTGTCTCTCAAGAGCTTTCTCATGCCGGAATTGAGTTTTTTGTAATTGATGATCTGCCGAGAGAACCGGCAGACACAGACGTTGACAGGGTTATCAGTCAAGTAAAAACTTACAAACCCGATAACGTTGTTGCAGTAGGCGGAGGTTCAGTTCTTGATGTTGGAAAGTTGTGTTCTGTCTTAACAAAATCTCAGTCAAAAGTTATCCGTCTGCTTGATGGTGAAGCGATACCCTCCCACACGTTGTTCACTACCCTTATTCCTACGACCAGCGGAACAGGATCTGAGGCTACCAAAAATGCAATTATAGCAATACCGGCAAGGAATACAAAAGCAGCAGTAGTTCACGAAAGACTGCTGCCTGATTTCGTTATACTGGATCCCCAGTTAACGGTGAGGATGCCTGTGGGGATAACAGCCGCAACCGGGATGGATGCATTGTGCCATGCAATGGAGTGTTATCTCTCCAATAAGGCGAATCAGATGAGTGATTTGCTTGCTCTTCATGCAATCGAACTGATTGCGAAATCCCTGAGGAGGGCAGCCGTAAACGGAGAAGATATTGAAGCACGAAGCGATATGCTCCTTGCTTCGTACTATGCCGGAACCTGTATAAGCCTTTCGGGGACAAATGCTGTTCATGCGCTTTCCTATCCCCTTGGTACTGTCTATCACATACCCCACGGGCACTCAAATGCCGTACTGCTTCCCTTTGTAATGGAAAAAAACCTTCCGTCTCTCCCGGAGAAGTGCGAACGTATCGCAGTTGCTTTCGGATATGATCAAAAAGGAGCTTCAGATCCAGTAGTATTTCTCGTACGTGAACTCCATCAGCTGCTGAAGGACCTTGATATCAATACATCTCTGCAAAGTTTCGGTGTAAAACGAGAGGATGTTCCTAGTTTGGTTGAGACAGCGTATGGAAACAGGAGACTCATGGATAACAATCCTGTCGATCTTACAAAAGAAGAGATCGAGGATATCTATTATACACTTTTGGGAGAAGCAAAATGAAAAAACCGGTATTGGGGGTTACTATGGGTGATCCCGCAGGTATTGGCCCTGAAATACTGATAAAAGCAGCATCAGATCCACAGATGCGTGATTCCTGCCATATGATAGCTATTGCTGATCCCTTTGTTCTTGGCCAGGCTAACAAACTGCTGGGAAAGCCGATTGAATTAGTGACTATCTCCAGCTGCAATTCTGAATACCTGGAAAGTCTTTCAGAAAATCAGTTGGCAGTATACCCATCCGGATCAAGAATTAAACAGCCAGTTTCATATGGTCAAGTTAGGGGAGAGTACGGTAAAGCCGCCTATGATTCGATCATAGCTGCTATCGATCTTGCAATCAGTAAAGAGATTGATGGAGTTGTAACTAATCCCATCAATAAAGAATCACTGCGTGCTTCTGGGGTGGAACATGCTGGGCACACCGAAATATTTGCAGACAGAACAGGAACAAAAAACGTTACTATGATGCTCTCTCACGGACCTATTCGAGTTGTGCATGTCTCTACACATATTTCTCTTAGGGAAGCATGCGATTGGGTAAAAAAACCGCGTGTTCTGGAAGTTATAAAGCTTGCCTATCAGGCAGTTGTGAGTCTTGATGCCCATCCAAAGCCCATTGCTGTTGCTGGACTGAATCCGCATGCTGGAGAAAAAGGACTGTTTGGTGATGAAGAGATTCAGCAAATTATTCCTGCAATTGAAGAAGCTTCACTTATGGGAATTAATGTTGTAGGTCCTCTTCCTCCAGATACAGTCTTTTCACGAGCTGTAGGTGGGGAATTTTCCTGTGTTGTTGCCATGTATCACGATCAGGGGCATATACCGGTGAAAATGGCGGGATTTCAAGTAGATCCGGAAACTGGAACATTCAAGGAGATTTCCGGTGTAAACATTACTCTTGGCTTGCCAATTATCAGAACTTCGGTTGACCATGGAACGGCTTTCGATCTTGCAGGTACTGGCAAAGCCAGTGAGGCAAGTCTCAAACAGGCTTTATTTTATGCTGTGGGCTTATATTCGCGTAATTAAATAAGTAAAATATGGCAGATAAACTGCTATAAATAATAAGGAGGAATTTATATGAAAAAAAGAGCATTAGTAATTTTTATTCTGGGAATCTTTATATCAGCATTTGCTTTTGCCAGCGGTTCTCAGGAAGCTCAGGATTCTGATCAAGTTTTACGAATTATCCATCCAGTAAACAGTGCTAACTGGTCGCCGCTCAATGGCGGTGGTCACGAGGTCCGCTGGTTATCTCTGCAGTGGGCAAGTCCCCTCTATTTTGATGCAGATGGTGAAATACAGCCGTATGTGTTTGAAAGTTGGAAGGGAAATAGTGATAATACGGTATGGACCTTCAGCATAGCTGAGGACGCTGTTTTTTCAGATGGGAGTCCGATTACTGCAGATGACGTAGTTGGTACGTGGAATCTTTCAACTAGACCAAGTACACAGCATCAGCGTGTTAACTTGTTTCTCTCTGGTGTAGAGGGCTTTGATGCAGTTAGTACCGGAAAGCAGGAAAACCTTACAGGACTTGAAATAAAAGACATAAGTACTGTGGAGGTAACTCTTTCCGAACCCGATCCTATTTTTTACCAGAAGATCGCTACAGCGCTTATTCCACCTGTGAAAATTTCACAAGCTCAAGATGAAAACGGCAGACAAATAAGTGAATGGTGGCATCCTGACAATGATCCAGCTGTCAGTGGTCCATTTATGCCGGAAAAGATGAACTTGGATACTGGTGAAATTATACTGGTTAAGAACCCGAACTTTTTTGGTCCCGAGCCTAAGCTTGACAAAATTATCATAAATACCGTTGAAGATGCTCTTACTGCTACAGTTATGCTGCAAAGAGGCCAAATGGATGCGCACACAGAGCTAAATACTCCTACAATGATCCAGGATCTCGGTAGAGATTTTGCTGAAGGTTCAATGCTTGCCAAGGGACACCACTTCTGGTTTGACTCAAGCAAAGCTCCAATGGATGATCCTTTAGTACGAAAGGCCTTGATTCTTGCCGTTGACAGTGAACAGATGTTCAATGTTGCTTTTCCAGAAGGTCCCCATCAGCCAGCTACCCAGATTGTAAACAAAGTTCCTGGTGTTGATCCGGATTTTGAAGCGTATGGATTTGCCCCAGAAGAAGCAAAAAAGGCACTTGCAGAATCAACATACGGCAATGCAAAAAATCTACCAAAGATCATGTTTGTTGGTGTAAGCAATCCTTCGCATGAAGCGGCGGCACAGTATGTAGCTGAACAGTGGAGACGTGTTCTAGGAGTAGAGGGAACAGAGATGAAACCGCAGATCGACAGCTATGAGGGAACTGACCAGGGGAACGTTCAGGTCTTTCGTGATGATGTAGGAACTAGAGTACCTGATATCGTATCTTATCTGATGGGTTCAATCCATTCCTCCTCAGGGAATGCGGAGAGAAAGATGGGTGGTTTCTCCAATGCAGAGATTGATGCCCTCCTTGAAGAAGCATCAACAAAATCTGTAAATGATCCGGACAGAATTAATCTTGCACAGGAAGCTCAGCGAATTTTTCGTGATCAGTGGCAGTACATCCCATATAGATACGATACAATGTCTAAGTGGGCTATGCCTTGGGTAAAGAATTTTGAAAAAAATGATGACTGGCAGGTAATTAAGCCGTGGGCAGTTAGTATTGATATTGAACAAAAAGAAGAGATGACTAAAAGATAAGAACGTTTCAATTCTTCTGCTGCTGGTAGAAATACCTGCAGCAGAAGCTTAGTTTTATAATATTGGAGTCCACATGTGGAAGTATATTGCTAATAGAGTATTAAGATGGATACCGACTGTTTTCGTTGTTCTTCTTGTTGTGTATGCTCTGTCATATTTTGGTGCTGGAGATCCCATAAAACTTATTTTCTTGCGGGCTCCAGGAGATGTCGCATATGATGCCGAAAGAATTGAGGCTATGCGGGAAGAGGCCGGCCTGAACAGGCCTTTTATCGTACAGTTCGGAGATTATCTTTCCCATCTTGTGAAGGGGGATTTCGGGAATTCTCTAGTCAGCGGCAGAGATGTTGGAAGTATGATAAAGAGTGCTTTGCCAATAACTCTCCAGCTTGGGTTAGCCGCAACACTTCTATTAACGTTCATTGGTACCTTTCTAGGGGTAGTTGCGGCATTGCACCACAATAAAAAGCTCGATAATATCATCTCGGCTTTTGCCTTGGGTGTTTGGGGTATTCCTGTTTTTGTATCCGGCCCACTGTTGATGGTTCTGTTGGTCAGCTATCTGAATGTTATGGATGTTCCATATGGGTGGCATGGATTATTTAATTTGCAGGTTCTTCTACCGCTTATTGTTCTTTCTATCACACCGATGGCGCTCATAATTCGTCAAGCCCGTTCGGCAGTTCTAGAGGTACTGAGTGAAGACTTTATCAGAACTGCCCGGTCAAAGGGTATTCCGAATATTCAGATAGTCCTTAAACATATTCTCAGACCCATCCTAACACCTGTTGTAAGCCAGATGGGGCTTATAACTATCAATATGCTCAACAATGCAGTACTCATTGAGACCGTATTCGGCATTCCTGGTTTAGGTCAGCTTACCGTAAAAGCAATTAGCAGCTCTGATTACCCAGTCATACTTGCATTAGTTTTTATAGGATCTACAGTTGTACTGACAGTAAACCTTGTTGTTGATCTGGTATTTCCTCTGCTTGACCCAAGAGCACTGAGCAAGAAGGAGGTAAAAGAGAAATGAATAAAATGAAACTGAAGCAACGGAAAGAACCAGCAGAAAGTAACATTCAAGATGCAATCGATGACAGCCCATCTGAAAGTCTGCTCAAAGATGCTTTTCTTCGATTGACTGCAAACAAGGGTGCCGTGGTTGGTATGATTATCATTACCATCATTCTGTTTCTTGCCTTATTCGGCCCGATGATTACACCGCATGATTTTCTGACACAAAATTTAGATATTAGGAATCAAGGTGTTTCTTGGAAACATCCCTTCGGCACGGATGATCTTGGGAGAGATATTCTCAGTCGAGTTATTTACGGAGCACGGACAGCAGTAGTGCTTTCTCTTTCTATAACCATTATCAGTTTTCTTATTGGTACAATAGTAGGGGCCCTTGGAGCATATCTTGGCGGGAAGATCGATGCTTTTATAGTATGGATAATTGATCTGACTATGTCGATTCCGTCGCTGCTTCTTGTTGTGGTTATTAATGCTTCATTGAAACCTCCCTTGATACGATGGATGGAAGAGATGTACTTGCAGACAAAGAATACAATCTTCAGGGAAACGATCTGGGTGGATTTTGTATTGGTTTTCGGCTCCCTTGCTCTGATAAAATGGCCGAAGGCAGCACGAATTATACGGGGACAAATCCTTTCAATCAGAAACAAGAATTATGTGGTCGCTGCTAAGGCTTCCGGCGTTTCAACTCTTGGCATTTTAAGGCGCTATATCATACCAAATGCTCTCGGTCCTGTTGTGGTACTGTTTAGCGCAACTCTTGGCGAAGCTATGGTCCTTGAGTCAACATTTAGCTTTCTGGGTGTAGGAGTTCGGCCACCGATGCCGAGCTGGGGAAATATGATAAGTGATGGTTTGCGGGTTTGGCACCTATATCCACATATACTTATTGCACCTGCTAGTGTTCTGGCTATTGTCACCATGGCATTCAGCTTTCTCGGTGACGGCTTGAATGATGCATTCAATCCTCGGCAGTGGGAATAGCCGTATTTAAACAAAGGAGCAGTATTTGAACAAAGGAGTGAGAAAGGTGGAAACCATTTTAGACATACATAATCTAAAAACAAGTTTTAAACAGCGCAAAGCAAGACTACATGCAGTTAACGGTATATCCTTTTCTCTGATGAAAGGTGAAATGCTGGGAGTTGTCGGAGAAAGCGGCTGCGGAAAGAGCGTTAGTATGCTTAGTATTGTCAATTTGCTCCCCCCGTCCGCATCAATAGATGATGGAGAGATACTCTTTGACGGGAAGAATCTTCGTAAAATGGGGAAAAGAGAGATTCAGCATCTTAGAGGTAAAAAGATCGGAATGATTTTTCAGGATCCGATGACATCACTGAATCCGGTTATGAAGATTGGGAATCAGATGAATGAAGCACTGCGTTATCATAACAAGATGAGCAAAGAAGAGGCATCAAAACGAAGTTGTGAACTGCTGAGGCTTGTAGGGATTTCAAATCCGGCTGAACGGCTGAATGAATATCCCCATCAACTTTCAGGAGGGATGCGTCAACGTGTTATGATCGCGATGGCTCTTACCTGTGACCCTGAAGTGATTATTGCCGATGAGCCGACTACAGCTTTGGATGTTACTATCCAAGCTCAGATTGTGGAATTGATCAAGGAGCTCAGGGAGAAGTTAAATTCCTCGATTATCCTCATTACCCATGATTTGGGGCTTCTAGCAGGTATGGTAGATCGTATAATTGTTATGTACGCTGGGTTTATTGTGGAGGAGGCCTCGGTTGATGAATTGTATAGAAACCCCTCACATCCATATACGATAGGTCTTCTTAAAAGCATACCCAAACTAAAAGGGGAGATACTTGATAAACTTCCTTCTATAGATGGGTCTCCGCCTGATTTGCTTGAACGGCCGAGTTTTTGTCCTTTTGCTGCCAGATGCCCATATAAAATTGATCGCTGCTGGAAAGAAAACCCGCAGTTAGAGCCCATTGCAAGTAGAGATGGAAAAACACACAAAACAGCTTGCTGGGTAGATGTTAATGATGGAGAAACACAATGAGCAAACAGCAAGATGTCATTCTATCTGTAAAAAATCTAAAAAAACATTTTCCGGTCAAGCTTGGTGCTTTTGGTGAGCGTTCCGGGATTGTACATGCCGTCGATAATGTTTCTCTTGACATTTTTCGCGGAGAGACAATCGGCTTGGTAGGAGAATCTGGTTGTGGCAAATCAACGACTGGATTCACCATAGTACAGCTGCATAAAGCTACCGCTGGGCAGGTGATATTCAACGGTACAGATTTAACAAAACTGGACGAAAAAAGACTCAGGCCGATACGTAAACACATACAGATTGTGTTTCAGGATCCATATTCGACACTCAATCCCCGTATGACAGTCGGCGAAACTATTTCTGAACCGCTCAAAGCACATAAACTTTTCAAAAAGAACGAGATTAAGCATAAGGTTGCTGCTTTACTTAAAGATGTCGGACTGCGTCCGGCGCTGGCTAACAGATATCCTCATGAGTTTTCAGGAGGGCAGAGGCAGAGAATCTGCATTGCTCGTGCACTGGCGATCGATCCTGAGTTTATTGTCTGCGATGAGCCGGTATCTGCTCTTGATGTCTCTGTCCAGGCACAGATCATTAATTTGATGAAGGAGCTGCAGAAAAAGTACAACCTTACCTATCTATTTATTGCTCATGATCTAGCGGTTGTACGTCATATCAGTGACAGAATTGCAGTAATGTATCTCGGAAGAATTGCAGAACTAGCAGATAAGAATGACCTGTTTAAAAACCCGCTTCATCCCTATACTCAGGCTCTGCTGTCGGCTGTGCCTGAGGCTGATCCCGAGTATGAGAGACAGAGGAAGCGTATCGTACTTGAAGGAGATGTTCCTGATGCATTGAATCCTCCGAATGGATGCAGATTTCACACACGATGTCCTAAAGCAGAACAGAAATGTCGAACAATTGTGCCGGAACTTGAGGAAAAAAAGGCTGGACACTTTGCTGCTTGTCATTTTGCATGAAATAGAATTATAAAGGAGAAGGTAACGCATGTTCAAACCAGAGGGAGTCTTTACAGCACTGATAACACCGATGAACGATGATGAGAGTATCAATTTTGATCAGCTTCGGCTGCAGATTGACAGACAGATAGAAGAGGGAGCCGCAGGGCTGTTCTGCCTTGGGACAAACGGTGAATTTTACGCCTTGGATATTAAGGAACGAGTTCAGCTCGTTGATGAAATCACAGATTATCTAAAGGGTCGGCTTCCTCTGATAGTCAATGTGGGTTGTGTGACGACAAAGGGGACAATTGCCCTTGCTCAGGAGACCGTCAAAAGGCCTGTCGATGCGCTTTCCGTTATAGTACCGTATTATGCTGCCCTCACACAGCAGCAGCTTTATGATCATTTCTCTACGGTGGCGAAGCAGGTGGATGCTCCGATTATGATGTATAATATTCCAAAGAGAACCGGTAATGCGATTGCTCTGGAGACGGTAAAACGTCTGGCTGCAATCAACAACATCATTGGTATTAAAGATAGCAGCGGTGATATTGAGTTTGTCAATGAGCTGATTGGGATGACAAATGAAAACTTCTCTCTACTTGTCGGTACCGACTCCCTGATCCTGCAGACTTTGAATAACGGTGGAAGCGGCGCTGTAGCTGCCTGTGCTAATCCATTTCCTACCATTCTCAACGGTATATACAACAACTGGAAAAAGGGAGATCTTTCAAGAGCTAAGGTACTGCAGGAGAGTATTGTGCCGTTCCGGCAGACATTTGCCCATGGGAATCCAAATTCAGTGGTTAAGCGATCTCTTGAACTGATGGGTTTTGCAGTTGGGCCGGCTCGTTCACCTGCTAACATCATAAGTTCGGATCTAGATACTATTATCATGAATGCTGTTAGTCAGGTAGAGCAGAGAGCAAAACAGCTGCAGTAAGAGGTTGATAATAGGAGATCATAAATAGAGAGTCAGCATAAGGAGATCGACTTACAAATTTGAAGAAAGAGAACTGAAACATCATCATATTTCTTCATGGGACATACCTTGAACCGCTCACTCTCGATCACTTGCTTTCTGCGGATGTTGATAGGGACTATCTGACGTATGCTGAACATTTCCGCTCCTATCTGAACGGCGGGGGGTATCTCTTCACAATGGGGAAACAGGCAGGATTGCCTCAGTTCAGACAAATAATTTCAACGATAATGCATCATGATATTCCAGCAGCGGATGAGTCTTTAACCGTAAAAGATCAGCAGACACTTTTTCAAGTTATTGAATTTATTGGAAAATCTGCTGTCGATGGAATTAATTTCAGCAGTATATCGTCAAATCTTGGTATTACAAAATATACAGCAAAAAAATATTTGGAATTTCTCCGGGATGCATTTCTGGTGCAGCTGATATATCCGAAAGGTACAAATGTACTGAAGGAACCGAAAGTTCTGCTTCAGCCTCCTTTTCGGCTGCTTTACAATGACTTCGAAGCGTGCATAGGGGCGTTGAGAGAAGATTTTTTTGTGTTTTCCATGTATACCGCAGGACTTCCGCTTTGCTATGTAAAATCTACACGGGGGAAAAAACTTCCTGACTATCTGATTTCCTGGAAGGGGGATGACATAGTTATGGAAATAGGCGGCAAGGGTAAAGGCAGAAGTCAATTCAAGAATGTGCAGTATGATAAAAAGCTCATTCTGTACCACAGCCTCAGCAAAAATGATTCTATGGAGATAACTGAAGACAGAATGCCGCTTTTCCTGACAGG
>JAIPFS010000019.1 GCA_021736545.1 Spirochaetia bacterium
ATCATCTATGAGGAGCTCAAGAAACGTCCTGAGCGGCAGAAACTTCTTATACCTCTCAGTTTCACCGTCGATCCTGATGTTGATGAATTTCTGCAGCAGCATAAGAATATTTATGAGCAAATAAGCATATCACTTTCAAGAATTAATGAAGGGACTTGGGAGATGACCGAACTCCCATCACTTTGTCAGGGCTTAGAACATGAATTGATTGATTTCATATATAACTCTTCAGGGAATGTACAGGAAATAGAGAAACAACTGTATGCATCAATTTCCTGCAAAGCAGCTGTAAAGGATGGAGACAGTCTTGATGAATTAAGTGCCGAACAACTGATTCAAAAGGTATTCCTTCTTCCCGAACCGCGCTGCCCCCATGGCCGACCAATCTGGCATATTGTAAGCAGGGAAGAACTTTTTCGGAAAGTCCAACGAATAGTTTAATACAACTCTAATATCCGCCGAACATCAATTTCCTGAGTAAATACATACCCATAATCTCCATTTTCAGAACTTAAAAACAGCCTATCCCCCATTTTAACTTTTGATAAAATCATAGAAACTGTATTAAGGGAATTAAAATCAATATCAAAATTTCTGGTTTCAATCTCTGCTGATTCCATTATCTCTCCTTCATTATCAGTCAATGTAAGGGCTGCAGGAACAGATGATACTATGGCGGAAGTGTGAAGGGTTTCAGCTCTTCTTACTTCACTATTTTCTGCTTGCCTTGTTCCCTTATCACTGCTGGTGAATCGAATATCCGGAAAAACTTCTGTCACCTCATCAATACTGCTGATGCCGTTGAACCGATATTCTGCAGCTGCACTCTCACTGCTTATATCATGGATGACCACAGTATATTTTCCACTTGGAAGTATCAATTCCCCTGGAGGAGCTGCCATCTTAGGAATATGTATTGTAAACTGTTCAGCAGACTTCTCTGCATCTTCAAAAACAAGCGCTTTAAAGGAGAAATCCCAGAAAAGGGACTCTGGACCATACACATCTATAGTGAGAATATCGTCTTTACCTTGAGCATCATTGACAAGCAAAGAGAAATTCAGGGAACTGCTGATGTTTCCCTCAAGGTCCCGGATGAATTCAGTATTCTGCTCTAATGAAATGATTTCAGGGCTATCTACACTGCATCCGGTTAGAAAGCATGCGCCTGTAAGCAGTAAAACCTTAAACAGGAAAAATTTACCAACGAATAATGAATAAAGTTTCTGCCCGCTGCCCATGTATAATCCCAATATCCTATTTTTACTATCTGCTGACCGACACTACCCCGGCTATAATTTCAAGTCTTTTTCGCCTCTTTCTCCAAAGCTTTCCTCTGATTAATCACAGGATTAGCGTATGACTCAATTACAGTACGTTTCAGCTGCTCAGATATCCCACTGAACCGGGAAATGAACTTTTCCATTTTCTTTTCAGAATACTTGTGAGAGAAATCACTGTTCCCCATCATATAATCATAGGCCATATAATTGGTATCCCAGAGCTGGTAACCAAGATGAATCTGCCTGTCGACCTCTTTAGAAGCTTCATATGTATCTGAGAAGCCCTCTGAAATTGGAGTACCAATATGAATATGCACTCTCCCTTTAAATTTTTTTATTCCCCGGAGAATACTGATTAAATCTTCATACTTCTTTTTTTTATAGTAACCGTTAATCTTGATATACATTATTTCCCGGCTTTTCATAATATCACAGGGATCATATTGGTATGATATAGCAATGGGTACAACTGGACATTGTTTCATGAGATCAGTAAAAGATATACCCGTCTCTTTCTGCGAAAGATGGAGCATTTTCAGCGTAGCAGGGTTGGTTATATCATTACCATCCTTTGTTCTGCCGCTTTTCTGTGCCACCCAAATTGAACGACCGCCTCGAATAGTTTCAAAAAAATATGATGAGAGCCGCTTTGATTCGATAAACTTTTCCCGCAGCGGCAGACTTCTTTTTACAATAACCCCCCGATCCAAACGAATAATATCAGTAATTGTCTGATTTATCAGAAGATTATCTCCAAAAGAGATCTCTGTATAGGGATATCCATTATTCCCAAGAATATAATTAAGAAAGGCTGGATCCAATGCAATATCCCTGTGGTTACTCAAAAAAAGATAAGCCGTATTTTTATCAATATTCTCTAAACCGCTCCAAGTGAGTTCTTCGGTAGTTTTCTCTATGACAGAGTGCGTAATAAGCCCATAGATAACTCGCCTCTGTACTTCATTTATGGTGGTGACACCTTCAAGCATCTGCTCAATCTGATGCTTGATATGTGTTCTTTTCATAGGAGCAAGCACATAAGGAACAGTGGGATATATCATCTCCCCAAGGGCATCAAGAAACTGCTTGCTCTCTATAAGCCTATTTACAACTACTGATACATCTTCATCTTTATAAGGCGCAATATCTGAAAAATCATACTTCTTAGCTTCTTTCATATTAACTGATTCCGCAGATTGCTTTTATATATTGTGACCTTTCCCAAATCTCCGGAGTTTCAGACTGTTCCTGACTCAGCATACCGCGAAAGTCATTAATTGAAGAAAAGCCTTTTTCGTCCATCCACGTATTCAGTCTGCTTTTCATATCATTAACAACTCCATATCCGTTTTTCATAATAGTGGAGCATACCTGTACAGCATTGGCGCCAGCAAGAAGCTGTTTAATGAGCATGTTACCATCGTGGATTCCAGTACTTGCACATACGTCAGCATCAAGTTCCCCTGACATTAAAGCTACCCACTGCAATGTTAAAGCAGCCTCTTCAGGAACACTGATAATTTTCCCGGGTTTAAGCTCCATGGACTCAATGTCAATATCTGTTTTATAAAACCGATTGAATACTACCAACCCGTTTGAGCCTTGTTTATCCAGCCTGCGCATAAAATTGGCCATTCCGCTGAAATGCGGTCCAATTTTCAAGGCAACAGGGATAGTAATTTCATGTTTAACTTTCTGGAGAATATCAGTATAAACCTGTTCAACAGCATAACTGTCGGAATTGACATCAGAAGGAATAACAAAAATGTTCAGCTCAAGGGCATCTGCTCCGACTGATTCAAACCTTCCGGCATATTCTATCCACGTTCCAGCCTTTTTACAGTTCACACTGGCTATCACAGGAATATTAAGACTCTGCTTTGCCTTTTCAACTGTCTCCAAATAGGTATCAATATAATAATCTCTGCTTCTGTTAGCAAAGAAATCATAAGCATCAGTATAGGAAAAATACTCCATGCTGTTGATCATTTCATTTGATTCGCTGTCAATTTGTTCTTCAAAGAGTGATTTTATAACAACTGCACCGGCGCCGGAATCTTCGCACTTTTTTAAACCATCTAAAGTGGATGTAAGACGGGAACTGGCAATTATAACAGGATTATCCAACTCCATTCCTAAATAGCTTGTTTTCAGGTCTGCCATATCTCCTCCTCGTATGTACCTTTGTATGTACTACCAGTATTGTATATGTCTTTTCCATTAAAAACAACCTGCTATTGCTATTCACCCCCAGCCCAAGAGACTTTTGGGTGCCTTGCTGCAGCGACTTCATCAGCTCTGCCAATTTCAGTGTGTACGGGGGCATTCTGGATATATTCCGGGTTTGCATATGCCTGTTTATATATATCCTTCATAACCTTGATAAAATCATCCAATGTTTCTTTTGTCTCTGTCTCTGTTGGTTCAAACATCATCGCTTCAGGTACAATCAGAGGAAAATAAATTGTCGGAGGATGAATATTATTATCAATCAGGCTTTTCGCGATATCTATTGCTGAAACATCAGTATCATCCTTTATCTTTTTCGCTGATATGACGAATTCATGCTTACACATGTCACCATAAGGAATTTCATAGAGTGAATTCAGCTGAGACCGCAGATAATTTGCATTAAGTACTGCCATTTCCGATGCATGAGTAAGACCGTCTTTTCCCATGACCATCAGATACGTTAAAGCTCTTACAATTACGCCGAAATTACCGTAAAAGCCTGAGACTTTTCCAATACTTTTCGGTCTGTTCCATATCCATGAAAACTTTTCGTCCTGCAGCCCAATATCAGGTACAGGAAGAAAAGGCAGCAAAGCTTCCTGTACTAATACAGGCCCTGAACCAGGTCCTCCGCCGCCATGGGGAGTTGAAAAGGTCTTATGCAAATTAAGATGGAGAACATCAAAACCCATATCCCCAGGACGTGATTTACCCATAACCGCATTCATGTTTGCTCCATCGTAATAGAGAAGCCCCCCTGCCTGATGGACACCCCGGGAAATTTCCATAATCTCTTTTTCATATAATCCGAGGGTATTGGGGTTTGTCAGCATAATACCTGCCAATTCATCATTCAAATACGGCTCAATAGCCTCAAAGCTCACCAAACCTCGATTGTCTGCAGGAATTTCAATTATTTCAAATCCTGCTAAATGCGCTGAAGCAGGATTAGTTCCATGTGCTGAAGTGGGTATCAGGACTTTTGTCCGTTTATGCTCTCCTCTATCTCTGAAGTATGCCTTAAAAATCTGCATACCAGTAAACTCACCATGAGCTCCAGCTAAAGGCTGCAGAGTCCCCCATTTCATTCCAGTTAATTCTGAAAGGTACTTCAAAAGAAGATACATTACTTCCAATGAACCCTGAATAGTCTCTTCCGGCTGTAATGGGTGGTTCTGTGAGAATGCGGGGTTCGAGGCAGTAGTTTCATTTATCTTCGGGTTGTATTTCATGGTACAGGAACCCAGGGGATAAAAACCGAAATCTACGCCAAAATTCCTGCGGGCTAAATTTGCATAATGCCGCACTAATTCATGTTCGGAGATCTCAGGAAGGGGTAATTCCCTTTTGCGCTGTAAATTTTCAGGTATACAGTCATCTAAAGCTTTATCTGGTACATCGTTTTCAGGGAATCTATAACCAATCCTTCCCTCTCTTGATATTTCAAAAAGCAATTTATTCATTCAGCTGATCCCCCTTTAATATCTCTCCAGCTGCTTCGACGTATCTGTCTATTTCTTCTTTCGTTCTTTTTTCGGTTACTGCCACGGCAACTTTTCCATACAGACTGCTGTCTAAAGCTCCTAAGTGAACCCCGGCAAAAAATCCTTTCCCCAGCATTCTCTGGATGAAATCATCAGCACGGTTTCCTAAATCTAAAGTAAATTCATAGGCAAAAGGCCCCGGTACATCTTTTACTTCTTTTAATGCAAGTAAAGCTTCCTTAAGGTAATGAGCTTTTGTCATACTCTGTCTATTCACCTCTTCCAAGCCCATTGGTCCGACCAGGGCAATATATGCGGAAGTTGTCAGAGCGGCCAAAGCTTGGTTAGTACAAATATTGGAAGTAGCTCTTCCTCGTTTGATATGCTGTTCTCGAGCCTGCAGTGTCAATACAAAAGCGCGCTGTCCCCTATCATCTTGAGTTTCTCCAACAATTCTTCCCGGCATTTTGCGAAGTAAATTCTTTACTGCCGCAATGTATCCAACAGAGGGACCGCCTAAATTCGCAGGAAGACCAAATGGCTGTGTATCGCCGACGGCAATATCCGCTCCCCATTCGGAAGGTGTTTTTGTCATTCCGAAATTCATAGGATTTGATGATAGAATGAAAAAAGATTTATTCTGATGGATGAGCTCAGAGATTCCATTCAAATCTTCAAGGATACCGAAAATATTCGGAGTTTGAATAAAAACCGCCGCAGTTGTATCATCAAGCAAGGATGAAAGCTGGGAAAAATCAGTCTTTCCGCCTTTTAATGGAAGAGACCGAAACTGAATGTCCTGCTCATTAAAATATGTTCTTAGCAGGCTCAGCGTAAAAGGATGAACAGCTTCAGAAACAATTACCGTTTTACGTTTTTTCTTTGCTTGAAAAGCCATGGACACAGCCTCTGCAGCTGCTGTATGACCATCGTATAGTGAAGCATTAGAAACATCCAAACCTGTCAGCTGACATATCATTGTCTGAAATTCAAAAATCGCTTGCAGCATCCCTTGAGATATTTCAGGCTGATAGGGGGTATACGAAGTTACAAATGCCGGGGAGGAGGCAGCTGCAGTGACTGCTGCCGGAATAATATGATCATACATTCCGCATCCAAGAAAACTCAGTTTTCTATCATTCTTTTCTGATAGATTCTGCAGGAATTTTTCTATTTCGTACTCACTTTTTCCGTCAGGAAGACCCAGAACTTCTGTAAACTTTACATCTTGTGGAATATCAGCAAATAAATCTTCAATTCTGGAAACACCAATTGATGCAAGCATCTCATCAATGTCTTCAGACGTATGAGGTACATAGGAATATTTACGATTTTGAGCCATGATCAGTCATCCTCTTGTGTTTTCAGATATTCCGTATACTGCTCATCATTCATTAAATCATCAGTATCAACTTCATCATCACATTTCATAACAAACAGAAATGTACCGTAGGGGTCTTCGTTTACTCGTTCCGGGGAATCTTCCAAATCATCATTCACTTTGGTAATAGTACCTGAAAAAGGTGCATATACAGGCGCGGCAGTTTTTACAGATTCAATACTCACCGCTTCGTCTTCAGCATCAAAACTGTCATCAATTTCGGGCAAATCAACATACACAATCTCCCCCAGAGAGTCTTGTGCATAATCAGTGATACCTACGTTTACTTCATTTCCATCTACAGCTACCCATTCATGGTTTTTAGTGTAGAACAATCCTTTTTTTACTGTTTTTCCCATACTATTAATTCCTCCCGGTTTTTTTATAAAATGGTGTCTTCACTAAGACAGCTCGTTTCATTTTTCCGTGTATAGACACGTTTACTTCATGTCCTAATTTAAGTCCAGTTCCCCGTTTTACTAATACAAGAGCAATAAATGAATCTAAGCTTGGAGATTTCATTCCGCTTGTAACAAACCCTATACGATTATCACCGTGATATACTTCATAATTTTCTCGTGGAACACCCTTATCCAGCATTTTTATCCCGCGGAGGGTTCTAGGTATACCCTGCTCGCGCTGGAAGACCATGGCATCCTTTCCAATGAAATCGTTTTTTTCTAAATCCACAAAATGGTGAAGATTTGCTTCCAGCGGAGTAATATCCTGATTAATTTCATGCCCATAGAGGGGGAGCTTAGCTTCCAGGCGAAGAGAATCGCGTGCTCCTAAACCACATGGCATGAGACCATCTTCTTTTCCAGCTTGAAGGAGAGTTTCCCAGACGACTGCTGCACCGCTGCTCTTTACATAGAGTTCAAAGCCATCTTCGCCGGTATATCCAGTTCTTGAGATCACAGCATCTATACCCTGAATTCTTAAATCATCCCTGAACTTGAAAAAACCGATATCCCTGCATTCAGGAATCAGTGAAGATAAAATTTTCTCTGCTTTTGGCCCCTGTATAGCTATCTGTGCCCATTCTTCTGAGACATTTTCTATCATAGGAGGTTTTTCCATGGACTGAATAACAGGATTGTCATTTTTTATCCATGTAAAATCCTTTTCTCTGTTTGATGCATTTACAATAAGCATAAAATTTTTTTTATTAAACTTATACACAATCAGGTCATCAACAACTCCGCCATCAGGATAGCACATCAGAGTATACATAACTTGCTTATCTTCAATTTTATCAAGGTTGTTACTTACAAGTTTCTGAATAAAATCCTGGCTATTTTCCCCTGATACACGGATTTCTCCCATATGAGAAACATCAAACAACCCGGCAGCCCGGCGTACAGACTGATGCTCACTGGTTATGCCATGTGAAAAATTTACAGGAAGATCCCAGCCGTGAAACTCAGTAATTCTGACTCCGGGATAATCTTTATATACCGAATATAGGGGTGTTTGTAAGCCCATCATAAACTCCTATGCATTTAATCTTAAATTAGATACAAACAATCTTAACTCTTATACAAAATTAATTTATAGCAAAATTAATTTATAGCAAAATTAATTTATAGCAAAATTAACTTATAGCTTATAGAATGTAGGGAACCTGCAGATTATGCGACTCATATACGACAAATGTCTCTACATTCTGTATTTCGGCTACTTTAACTAGTTCTTTAGTAAAAAAATCAATCAGGGAATATTCTTCATCTTCATTCAAGAGGACATTTACCAGAAGATCATACCGGCCAGTTACAACAGCAGCGGAAATTACTCCTTTAAGCCGAGAAATTTCTCTTGCTTTCCCACCAAGGTCCATGGTCTTCAGCTTTATCCCCATTACACATACCTGCAGACCCGGAATAGTTTCCGGATCTACAAGACCAGTTATCTGCAGAACACCTTCTTCAATAAGCTTATTCACCCTGGAACGAACGGTGTTTTCAGTTATCGACAACTCATCAGCAATTGCACTGTACGGCTTTCTACCATCCAGAAGCTGTTTTATGATTGCTTTGTTTGTCTCATCAATTTTCATAATTTCACCCGTTTTTTCTGGCAAATTCTTTCATAAAATCAGCCAATGCTTGTACATCTTCCTCTGGTAAAGAGTTGTATACAGATGCACGGCATCCGCCTACACTTCTATGCCCTTTAAGCCCCATCATTCCCTCTTGTGAACATTCCTCTAAAAATTTCTTTTCTAATTCTTCGTTCCTCAACCTGAAGACAATGTTCATTTTTGAGCGGTAGTCAGCATCAACAGGGGATCTATAAAAGCCGTCGCTGGAATCAATGGTATTATAAATTAAACCTGATTTGCGAATTGCACGTTTCTCCATAGCTTCTGCGCCGCCCATTTTTTTTATCCACTCAAGCACAAGTTTAACTGCCCATATAGAAAAAACTGGTGGAGTATTATACAGCCCATCTTTTTTTGCATGGGTGTTATAGTTTAAATACGCAGGAATGTTTGAGGGAGAACGCTTAAGCATATCTCTTTTCAGTATCACTAAAGTAGCTCCGGCGGGACCTAAGTTTTTCTGAACTCCGGCGTATATCATGGAAAACTTCTCAGCCGGTACAGGCCTGCTCAGTATATCGCTGGACATATCTGCAATTAGCGGGACATCCCCAGTTTCCGGCCAATCCTGCCATTCTATTCCGCCAATTGTTTCGTTTGAGCAGAGGTAAAAATAGGATGCGTCCTGAGAAATATTCAGTTTCTCAGGATCAGGCAGGGTAGTATAATTTGAATCTTTGCCGTCAAAAACAACATCAACATTGCCAAGTTTCTGAGCATCATCACAAGCTTTGTTCGACCATGCACCACTTTTTATATACTGCGCTTTCTGTTCTGCTCCAAGAAAATTCATAGGAATCATGGCAAATTGCAGTGTAGCTCCTCCACCAAGAAAAAAAATATCATAATCATCGGGAATTCCCATGAGTTCGCGAATTAAATCTAATGCATCATGATACATATTATCAAACACGGGTCCGCGGTGGCTTGCTTCAATCATGGAATAGCCGTTTTCATCAAAATCCAACAAATTGTCATGTAATTCATTAAGGACTTCAACAGGGAGAACTGAGGGTCCTGCAAAAAAGTTCTTCTTTCGGTTCATAATCTTCCTCCATCAACTGCTTCCTGTACTATGGTAAATGCTTCATCACCTATTCTCAGTAAATTCTCCTTGCTGCCGGCTCCAATATGGGGAGTCATAAGTACATTTGGAGCAGTAAGAATCGGATAATCCTGAGAAGGGGGATCACTCGGCCAGACATCAACAGCATAATACTGCACATCACCAGCTTTCAGTGCTTCAGTCATATCTTCAGCATTAACACAAGGACCTCTTCCTGTGTTAATTACAACAGGTTTTTTTGTGCATTCTCTGATAATATCCTTATTGAAGACACCCTCAGTTTCCGGAGTTAAAGGAAGATGAAGCGATATATAATCTGCATCTTTTACGGCTTCTTCCAGGGATGTTTTCATCTCCGCAGCAGAACTCTCTGAAACATATTTGTCATAAGAGACAACCTGCATACCAAAAGCAGAAGCTCGAACAGCTACTTTCTGCGCAATATTACCAATTCCTACCAAACAGAGTGTTTTCCCATACAGTTCAGTTCTTTTTATCTCTTTTTTTATCCATTTACCCTCTTTCATACTATTATGAGCTTTTACAATTTGATTAGGAACAGCTAGCATGAGAGAAAATGCGAGTTCTGCAACGGCAATAGATGATGCTTTAGGGGTATTTCTCACCTCTATACCCTTACTTTCCGCATAATCCTTGTCAATATTATCAATGCCTACTCCGCCTCGAATAATGAGTTTTAAATTCTCAGCTTCATCGATGTACTCTTTTGTACACTTGGTCTTACTTCTTACCAAAACGACATCTGCTTCTGCTAAACGCCCTTTATCATCAGTTACTTCACCAAATTTTCCCAGCTTAGCCGGGAGGGAAGCATCAAAAGCATCGGAAATTAAAATCAGCATCAAATCCTCCTGAGATAACAATAGATATTCATTATTTTATACAGTTATTTAGTAAAAGTCAAATATTTGCAGTTCATTTTTATATAAATTTAATTATTTATATATATTTTTATGTAAACAGTAGAATGTAATAAATTTGAAATCGGCGGAGAACTGCAGCGCATTTTTATGGCTTTTATACAATTCAGCAGCCTATCTAGTTTCTAAAGAGTATAATGTAGTAGAAGCAGTTATAAACAGTGTTTTACGATTTTTCCCGCCCCAAGTAAAGTTTGCTGTCTGCTCAGGAACAAGAATTCTACCAATGAGTTTCCCAGCTTGAGTAAATACAAGAATTCCGCCTGGTCCGGTACAATATATGCGGCCGAAAGAATCTATTTTCATACCATCAGCCTTTCCTGGTAAATCTTGAGTGAATTCAGCGAATATTCTACCTGATGAGGCACTCCTAGTTTTTTTATAGTTAAAAACTCGTATATGCTGTTTTCTGGTATCATTTACATACAGCAATTTTTCATCTGGGGAAAGACATAATCCGTTAGGCATTTCAAAATCACTTATTAGTAATTCCAATTCAGTATTACCCGGTTTCAGAGCAAAAACCCCTTGAAAATCAAGTTCCTGCTCCCTCGGGACCCCGAATCCGGGACTTCTACCTGAGGCTGGATCCGTAAAAATAATTGTCCCATCTCTGCTTACAATAACATCGTTTGGACTGTTCAGCTGTTTTCCTTTATAAGAGTCTGCTAAAACACTATATTTACCATTAGGTTCTGTTAAAGAAATACGGCTGGCTGCATGCTCACATGTTATAAGATTCCCTTCGTTGTCAAAAGCATTTCCATTGGCCATATAGCTGTTATCTCGAAATACTGCCAAGCCTGTGTTTTCTGACCAGGTATAAATGGCATTCCCTTTTATGTCATTAAAAAAAAGTCGATTATTCAGTGCATCCCAAACCGGACCTTCAATAAATCTAAAGCCCCGAGAAACTATATCCAGCTTTTTTTCCTTATAAATACACGATTCAAATTCCTTATCAAATATATCGTATTGCTTTGACATAGAATACTCCATGGAAATTTACTCCAAGAAAATTTATAATATTTATTCACATAATAAAACTTTTTTCGATCATTTACGAATTCCGATTTTTAACTGTACCACGTTCAAGTATTTCTCCATTAAACAAATAGGACATAGGTTCAGAGGAAAAATTTTCAATTTTCTTAAGCATAAGCTGTACGGTTTTCTCTACCATCCGTTTCAAGGGTTGTTTATACGTTGTAAGGGGATAAATTTTTTCATTCTGAAGTGGAATTCCGTCAAAACCGACAAGAGAAAAATCATCCGGAATGCTTAAATTTGTTTCAGCATTAATGTAATCCATAAATCCAATTCCCATATAATCGGATGCGCAAAAAACTGCATCAAAACTTTCTCCTGAAGATATAAGTCGTTCCGCAGCTTCATACCCCGATTTGTAAGAAAAATCTCCTTCATACACCGGAAGCTTTTGAAAACCAAGTTCTGCAGCCTTCCCTAAAAAGCCGTTTTCCCTGTCCCTATTTGTGGAAGTAGTTCTGTCACCACAAATATAGACCATATTTCTGTGTCCAGTCTGTATCAAATATTCAGCAATTTTCTCTCCACCAGCAACATTGTCGCAGCAGACAGAATTAACACTCTCCCCGTCACTTAAGCGGTTAAAAAGAAACACCGGCGTATCATAATTCTGAAATTTCTTGACCAGAGGAGATGTAAGTGTTGCTGAAGTAATTATTATACCATCAACTTCATATTCGAGAGCACGAAGAAGGTCATTTTCTATTTCTCCTTCCTGCTGAATATTAAAAAGCATGATTGTGTATCCCTTCTTTTGAAAGAGCTCAGAAAAATATCTCAATGATTCAATATAGAATTGATTTGAAAAATTTCTAATTACAATACCAATTATATTGGTGAATTGTTGATTTAAGGAACGTGCAATCAAACTTGGGCGATATCCCAGACGCTCGGCAGCTTCAAGTACAATATCAATTTTTTTTTGGGAAACTGGTATTCCGCTGTTATTATTGAAGACACGTGATACAGTAGATTGCGAAACTCCAGCTTCCCTAGCTACATCTTTAGATGAAATTCTTTTCATTGATTACTCCAGAATTTTTATAATACTTTACTATGGATAGTTTCCTGTTAGCTTTTTATGATAGATTATGTTATCTTTATTAAGTTACTAAAATTCATCATCTTAACTATTTAACTGCCAATCCATATTATCATTTAACTGGAGAAATGTGAAACCCCGATATTTTGTTTATACATACTTCATTTATCATTAGTCAAAATTCAAATCTTTTTTATTCATTTCTTTTTACAAATTCAAAATATCCCTTATTTGGGCTACCCCGCTATGAAATGAGTGCAGTACCGGTACCGGTTTATTTTTACAAACTTCAACCAGGCTCAACATACTTCCCTGCGCTAAACAAACGACATCATTTTCTTCACAGGCCTTATCAATTGTTTCCATTAAAATTTTATCATGTTTTTCTTTATTACCCTCATTCAGTAAAGCATCATAAGCTCCGTCGGCAAAGCATTCATTGACTATTACATCTTCTGCTTTAATCTCTACAGCAGTATTTCTTACTAAGCGAGCTGATGGTCCCAATGTGGTATAAGCAGTTCCAACTACTCCAATATTCTTTCCTAAAGCTATTGCCTCTTCAGCCATAGGTTTATCAACTTTTACATATGGAATCGAAATAATATTCTGTGCTAAATCGGCAACTTCCCCTACTGAAGAACACTGATTTAAAATCATACTGCAGCCGGAAGCCTCTAATTCCTGAGCATAGTTACAAATCCTCCTTTTTACAGCATTTGTTGGTCCTCCATTAGCCAGCACTTCTTTAAGGAGACTGTCATCAATGATATTTATCATTTCTACTTCCGGAACTAATTCTGCAAAAAGCTTTTTCAAATCCTCTACTGAATATAAAAAGGTGTGTATTACCCCTACTTTCTTTTTATCCATAATTTTTTCTCCATATTCTTATTGTCTTCTTAAAAATCTATCACGGCCTTTAAAATTGTGCAGGATATCTTCAA
>JAIPFS010000020.1 GCA_021736545.1 Spirochaetia bacterium
ATGGCAAATGAATGAGTGAGAAAAGAAGCGTTATGCTGGGAGGAACATTTAACCCTCCCCATAATGGTCATGTAGCAGTTATTAACAACTTACTTAATCAGCTTGATATTGATCGGGTTATTGCTGTACCTGCTCATAAACCTGCACATAAAACAATAGGGCAGGAAGTCAGTCCTGAACAGCGTTTAGAAATGACTGAATTGGCGTTTCAAAGCATTTCCGGATGTATTGTTGATGATTGTGAGATACGACGAAAAGGGTTTTCCTACACTATCGATACGGTAATTGAGCTTAAAAGACGATATGGTATTGATGGGAAACTAGGCATTGTCGTAGGTTTTGATTTGCTTGAGGGACTTCCTTTGTGGAAGAACTGGGCAGAGCTGCAGAAACTTGTCTATTTTGTAATAGCGAGACGCGGCAAGGAATCAGTTAAGCAAATCCCGCTGCAGAAGCATCAATATAAAATTCTTGATAATCCGCTGTATCCTATATCATCCCAGGAAATTCGCAATATGCTTCACATTAATTATAATGATTCCAGAGTAAAAGCAGAAATTCCCGAATCTGTTTATTCCTATATCATATCGAAGCATCTGTACAAGACTCCTCGGAAAAATGAGACATCAGAGGAGCGTACATATCCTGATCGAGATTCAGTTGAATGCTTGGTGAAGCAGGAAATCTCAAATGAACGATTTCAACACACCCAGTCCACAGCTGAGATGTGTGTTGAACTTGGTAAGCGCTTCGGTGCTGATGAAGAGTCCTGCTGGTTAGCTGGGATGTGGCATGATATAGCCAGAGAGTGGCCACAGGCAGATCTGATCGAATTTATTCAAGATCATGAGATTGATGTATATCCTGTGGAAAAGAAGAATCCAGCTTTGTTTCATGCTCCAGCAGCAGCTGAACGCTTAATTTCTGAACTTAATGTTACAAACGAAGATATATGGAAAGCTGTTCGCTGGCATACAACGGGTCATCCTGATATGGGAAAATTGGGATATGTACTGTTTATTGCTGATTTTGCGGAACCGAGGCGCAGCCATTTGGATAATGATTTGCGGATGAAGATTCTCGGAATGGAAAGCCTGGAAGAGATGATGTATTATATTTATACATTACAGAAAAAACATTTTGAAGAGAAACAGATACCGTTTACTTCTCCCGGGCTGGATCTTTATAAAAAGTTGGAGCATATGCTCAGTGAAAAGTAAAATTCAGAGCTGAAGCACCAAAGGGAATGCCTATTTTTAATACATATAAGCGCTGAATGAGGAAATAGCGGGATTTGCGAATTTGTATGATACCATGTAGAAGTTCCCTTATAAGTAAGCTTCCCCCCTTCATATTTGCTGTAACAGTAGTCTTTTTTAGCGTTCTGATGATATCCTGTGAAGAAGAATCCCCATTGGTGCTGCCGACAATACATCCGAGTATTACAGAAACGGTAATTGTTTTTCCAGAAGCTGAAATGGCTGGTGATTCTAGCTCTTATGATCTACTCTATTTTCTGGCTTATAAAAAGAAAGAAATAAGAAAATTGTATGTTATACAAATACCTTGGAAACGACTCCCTGCAGAATTTAAAGCGGATGATATTTATCCTGATGCTGGTGATTCGGATTTTAAGAGTTTGTTGAACAGTTTTTTCGGCAGTCAGATAGATTACGTATATGTTGATAAGGAAGCTGCTGCTGATAAACTGCTGACAATAAGCAGAAAGCTTTCAGAGAATAATTCAGAGAAGTCATCAGAGTATGAGGGGCCGCTGAAGGCAGAATCTGGTAATTACTCTTCGAATGTATGGGAAGTACTTATTCCCCAATCAAAGTACTATGCCCGAAAAGAAGTATTTGAAAATATGAAGCAAATATTTAATGGTGATGTTTCCTCAAGAGCTGTACGAAGATCTTTTGAGTTTCTTTCAGAACTGGGGAAAGCACCGCTTATGATTCCCCTTGAATATGATAAAGAAGGTATTGTATTATATAATGGAAGTCTGCTTAAAATGAAAATAGAATATTTGAAAGAGTTACTGCAAAATAAATAAGAGTTTTCAGCATATTCAGCTTTTTCATTTTTTTTCATCTGAATAGCTAAAAATTTTTTAACAAAAAGGAGTTAAAATTAATGACAAATCCCCATATTGAGGGAGCAGCTAAAGAAGCTGCTGCTTTCATCGATAATCACAAGGGAGAAAACACTGTGCTTCTGGATATTTCATCACAAAGCGGGTGGACCGACTACTTTATTATTTCAACAATTAGAAGCAGCGGGCATATGCGTGGACTTATACGTGAACTTAAAGATTTTTTAATAAGTAAAGAACTGCCGATAACACATAAACATAAAAAAATAGCAGATGATGATTGGATTCTCATTGACTGCGGAAATATTGTCATACATCTCATGTCTGAAGAAGTAAGAAGCTTTTATGATCTTGAGCGTTTATGGTATAACGCTGATATAATCAACTACGCTTCATAAAAAGTTTCATAAGAGTGCAGGTACTGTCACAAAGGGGTAGTTACTGCTTGAGCAATTACCCTTTTAAAGTATCCTGAAATCAAGAAATGTCATAACTATCAACAATTATTCATCGTAATCAATAATGTCCAGACCATCTTCGTAGACGATTTCTTCTCCATCCTCCTCTTCAATATAAAAACCTTCATCGTTGAGGAAATCTTCATCGTATTCATCTTCAATAGTTTCGTCATCTAAAGCATCATCGTAGATGTCATCAGATGAGAATTCGTCTTCGTACTCCAGCGGGTATTCTTCGAATTCTTCATCTTCTTCGAGATAATCGTCCTCCATTGGTTCGTCATCATCGAAAAAGTTCATGCAGGCTGCCTCCTGAAAGATAATATTAAAATCCTCAATAATTTCCCATCCCAATTCTAATCTATGGTATGATTAATTCTTATGTCAATAGCTGGAAGAAAATTTTTAATTTGACAGCCCGGTATTAATTAAGTAAGCTCATCGTAGTATGAAACGGAGCATTTTACAGCAGGGCATTAAACTGTCTGCACCAGCAAAAATAAATGTACACCTCGAAATTGGGCATATAAGAGAAGATGGATTTCATGAACTCTGCTCGGTTTTTCAACTGATTAATCTTTATGATGAGATTGAGATACAGCCTGATTCTTCAATCAGCGGGCTGGTATTTGAGAGCGATACTCATCTCCCCTCTGATAATACCGTAGCACGCTCTTATGAACTGTTCAAGGCTTCTACTGAAATATTTCAAGGCTGTCGCATTCACTTAGTTAAACGGATACCCCAGGGCAGCGGCTTAGGGGGAGGTTCTGCTGATGCGGCTGCAGTTCTAATAGGGCTCAATTACCTTTATAATTTTCCCTTGAACACAAAACAACTCCTGAAAATTGCTGAAGAAATTGGCAGTGATGTGCCATTTTTCCTTCATGCTGCAGCTGCTGTTGTGGAGGGACGTGGAGAAGTCGTAACTGAACTTGAACTAAATCATTCTTATGAAGCGGCAGTAGTTATTCCGGAAATTTCTATATCAACTCCCTGGGCTTATAAACAGCTTGATATCATACGGGAAAAATCAGTTCTGAAACTTCCGGGCGGGGAACATTTCCCTGTATTTGATAGAGAAGCCTGTATACTGCAATACCAGAAGAGAGCTGAAGAGTGGCCTTTTTTTAATAGTTTTCAGCCTATTATGGAGAACAAGTTTCCAGTATATAAGGAAATACACGAAGAATTGATCCGCATGGGAGCAATTTTTACAAGTCTTTCCGGAAGCGGTGCGGCTTTTATTGGGATTTTTTCTTCAGGCTATCTTTCTGATGAAAAGATAATTTCTCTTCGTAAGAGGTTTTATCAAGTTGAATCAGTAAAAATACTTGCTAATAGCCCATTTGAGAGTTACAATATTTCATAGGTATCTACTTTGCTGCAAATGGAGGAACTATGGAAATTACTGACATCCGAGTAAGAAAGGTAACGACTGATGGTAAGCTTAAAGCGTATGTGACGGTGACATTTGATGATCAATTTGTCGTTCATAATGTGAAGGTAATCGAGGGGAAGAATGGTGCTTTCATTGCAATGCCGAGCAGGAAAACAAAAAGTGGTGAATATAAGGATGTAGCGCATCCCATAAATTCAGATTTCCGCGGCATGCTCCAGGAACGAATATTAAGTGAGTATCAAAAAACTCCAGAGGAAGAAGAGAGTTAAGAAAATATATAAGTTTTCATAAATCGGTATAGACATATTTTAAAAAAATGTATAATCTTCCTAAAGCAAAATACTCGAACTAATAACAGGACAGTAAGCTGTCCTGTTTTAATTGGGGCGTCGTCAAGCGGTTAAGACACCGGTTTTTGGTGCCGGGATCGCAGGTTCGAATCCTGCCGCCCCAGTATTCCGGGTGTTTCAGAAAGAGAAAATATTATTTTAATCAATTTTTTAATTTGAGAATTAATCAGGGAATTAATCAAAGAATTAATCAGAAACTGCACTGTACAAAATACACGATCTGAATATACTTGTACAAAAGAGGAATTGAAAAGAAAGGAAAAGGAGATTTCCATGGATCAGAAAACGCTTGTTGCATATGAAAGAAAGGTATTTACAAAAGGCGCTGCAAAACAGTTACGGCGTGAAGGAAATGTTCCTGCAATTGTATATGGAGCCAAAAAAAATTTACCCATATATCTGAAAGAAAATGAGTTTGCTAATCTCTTGAAAAACACATCTGAGAGTACCATTATCAGCTTAAAAGTCGGCAGAAAAAAACATGACGTGCTGATCAAGGATTATCAGGAAGATATATTAAAGAATATATTTCTGCATATAGATTTCTTTGAGGTTTCTGCAGGAAAAACTCTGAGAACAAATGTTCCTATCATCCTTCAAGGAGATCCGGTTGGAGTAAAAGAAGGCGGACTGCTTGAGCAGGTTATGCATGAAGTTGAAGTGGAATGTTTCCCGAAGGATATTCCTGAGCATTTTGTTGTAGATGTTTCAGCGCTTGAGATGGGTGAGAGTCTGCATGCCGATACGATTGAAGTTCCGCAGGATGTAAAAATGCTTCTTGACTTGGATAGAACCATAGTTACAGTAACCGCACCGAGAAGTGAAGAAGAGGAAACTGAAGAAACTGAAGAAACAGAACCGGAAGTTATCGGTGCCGCTAAAGAGGAAGATTCAGAAGAATCTGAAGAATAGTGAATTATCACAGCATTATAGGCCTTGGAAATCCTGGAGAACGATATCAAAAAACCCGGCATAACGTCGGGTTTTTAACATTGGATCTCCTGCAGAAGAGATTCGATCTGGTATGGAAGAAACCTTTCTGCAGGAATTATAAGATTGCGCGTTCAAAAATTTCAGACACTTCAATTTTATATATTCAGCCATTAACGTATATGAATAATTCCGGGCAGGTCCTTCCTCATCTGATAAAACGGTATCAGCTTGCACCGGAACATATCTGCATAATATGTGATAATATGGATTTAACTCCTGGAACTATAAGAATTAAACAGGGGGGAGGCACAGCCGGGCACAATGGACTGAAGTCATTAATTGGATTTCTGGGTTCAAACGCCTTTATTCGGGTCTATATTGGTATAGGAAGGCCGAGTCAAAGTCAGTCAGTTGTAGATCATGTCCTTGGAGTCCCGGATGCTGAAGAAATGAGCCTCCTTGAAAATGCAATAGAAAAAGCAGCGGATGCTGTAATGAAACTGGCTGAAAACCTGCCTGAGAAGGTAATGAATGAGTACAATCGTAAAGGAAATTCAGGATAAAATAGCTGAGAAGATTATTGAATTATCTCTGCAGGATTCACCCCTGATTATTGCATATTCCGGCGGCCCGGACTCTACAGTTCTGCTGGATGCTTTAGTACTTATTCGGAACAGATACAGAGATTTGTCCTATAGCTTGAAAGCAGTTTATATCAACCATAGGTTGAGATCCGATGAAGAATTACATCGGGAAGAAAAACTGATGAAGAAAAATTGCGCCAAGCTTCAAGTCCCGTTAATAATACGGAAAATTAAACGAGGAGAAGTACAAGCTCATGCATACGCTCAAGGGGGAAGAGGCATTGAAGATGCTGCCCGCATTGTTCGGTATCGTGAGTTAATTGAAGAAGCTGGAAAAGATAACTCCTCTATTCTCACAGCTCACAATTTTGATGATCAGCTTGAAACAATGATTATGCGGTTTTTCCAAGGAAGCAGCATTAGTGGTCTGAAGGGAATACCTTTGAAAAACAATGGTATTTTCAGGCCGATGCTGTCAGTTGATAAAAACTCTGTATACCAATACTTGGAAACCAGAGGATTGGAGACCTCAATTGATTCAACTAATTTAGCCGAAGTGTATAAGAGAAACAAATTGCGTCGCATTCTGCCCGCTTTTGAAAAACTTTTCCCGGGTTACAGGAATTCACTTTTTGATCTTTCTGAAAAGATGGAGATGCTGCTTCAGGAGCTTGATGCAGGAAAACCGAAATATGCTGATTTTTTTAATATAATGCGCAGTAAGGGAGATGCTGCAGGTGATGCTCGTGTTTGTATTGCTCCAGAAAGAATTTTGGGACTATCAGAATACAGAAGATTGGAGTTTCTTTATCATGTGTGGGATGTAAGCATAGGGAAAGGTCTGGTTCTTCCATACTCAAGTGTAAAAACAGCGTTATTGTATTTTGAACATGTGTATGAAGGTAAAAATACAATCAGCGACGGGATACATACCTCAGGTAAGTTTGATTTTTCCATTGATATAGCCGGCAGCAGAATCTTTTTTCATAAGGATAAAATTATTTGGGAAAGAGTGGTTGTCCCTGCTCGAAAATTTGGGTATCTTAAGGTAGTACATACTGTTGATTCCCGGTTGAGAATTGCGGATAATCACTATATGATGGACATACACATACGAGGCAGTTTTTCCGAAAGTGAATTGGGCCTTGTAAAGGACTATCTGAGTTTTCCTCTTATTATCCGTTCTGTGCAGGAATCAGATACCATCAGCACTGCTTCGGGAACAAAAAAGGTGAATAAACTCTTTAAAGATTGGAAAGTTCCAGCTCAAAAACGCTGGGAAATACCGGTTATTGAGGATATGAACGGCATTCAGGCAGTTATGGCTGGAAGTTTCGGTTATTTTGATCGTGTTGCTTATAGACATTTACTATACACATCTGAAGAAGATACTTTGATTCCAGTTTTTCCAGATGGTACTGATAATGCTGATAATGCTGATTCATATTCTGATTCTGATGAGGACACGAGCAATACTGCGGTAAACCAGTCAAGGAATATTGAACTTAATTCGAATACGTATGTAGTTTTAAAATTACGTAAAATTGGAGATGAATTTGGCGAATAACAACGATAATAGACAGAACAACCAGAATAACCAAAATAACTCAGGCGGTGGTCAAGGCGGCGGTGGACCGAAGTTTGATTTCGGTAAAAACAGATTTGCCCTCTTTTTCCTCTTGTCGTTAATAGTTATGTTTGCTGTGATTCTTGTATCTAACAATGGAGCAGGGGCTCAGGAAGTTCCCTATTCAACATTCATTAATTATGTAGATTCTGGATCAATAAAATCTGTAGAAATAATGGATAATAATGAACTGTATTTTACCTTGGACTCAGATACAAGTTTTGCACAGAGGTACCAATCCAGGATTCCATATTTTGATGATCAGCTGATGCCTAAGCTTTTAGAGAAGGGGATTGTAACCAAGGGAAGTGTAAAAGGTGTATCACCGCTTCAAGTGTTTTTTGAAATCATCCCATGGGCGATATTTATCTTTTTCTTCTGGTTTATGTATAAACAAATGCAGGGATCAGGAAATAAGGCCTTCTCTTTTGGAAAAAGCAAAGCTAAAGAGTACAAAGAAGATAATGTTAAAGTGACCTTTAAGGATGTAGCCGGTCAGAACGAAGCAAAATATGAACTCCAGGAGGTTGTTGAATTTCTGAAAAGTCCTGATAAATTTGTGAAAATCGGTGCTAAAATTCCTAAAGGCGTAATGCTGGTCGGACAACCAGGTACTGGAAAAACTCTTCTAGCAAAAGCTGTAGCCGGGGAGGCAGGAGTCTCTTTTCTGCACATGTCAGGTTCAGATTTTGTTGAAATGTTTGTAGGGGTAGGGGCCAGCAGAGTCCGAGATCTTTTTGATCAGGGCCGCAAGAGCGCTCCAAGTATCATTTTTATTGATGAGCTGGATGCTGTAGGGAGAACAAGAGGTTCAGGATACGGCGGCGGTCACGACGAGAGAGAGCAGACTCTTAACCAGATGCTTGTAGAAATGGATGGTTTTGAAACAAAAACTGGTGTTATTGTTATCGCTGCAACAAACAGACCAGATGTTCTTGATCCCGCACTGCTGCGGCCAGGCCGTTTTGACAGGCAGGTAGTTGTCGATTTACCTGATGTAAAAGAGAGGGAAGCAATATTAAAAATTCATTGTCAGAAAATTCAGTTGGAAGAGTCAGTGGATTTGAGTACTATTGCCCGAGCAACACCGGGTACTTCCGGAGCTGATTTAGCAAATCTTGTTAATGAAGCTGCTCTTTTTGCAGCGAGGACCTCCGGGACAATAAAAGTATCAATGCAGAATTTTGAGGATGCAAGGGATAAGATCCTCCTTGGAATAGCAAGGGAGTCAAAGGTAATGACGCCGGAGGAAAAGAAAGCTACTGCATATCATGAAGCAGGCCATACTCTTCTGCATTACTATTTAAAAAATGTGGACCCCCTGCATAAAGTAACAATAATTCCTCATGGACAAGCTCTGGGATTGACACTTTCCTTACCTGAGAAAGATGCATATACAAAAAGAAGTGCCCAGCTTATAGATTGGATAAAAGTTGCCATGGGCGGTTTTGTAGCTGAAGAAATAATTTATAAAGATACCACAACAGGAACATCAAATGACATAAAGCAGGCAACAAATATTGCCAGAAGAATGGTTACAGAATGGGGAATGAGTGATCTTGGTTTTGTATCCTTTGGTCAGGAAGATGAACCTTTGTTTATTGGTAAAGAAATTGCCCAGCATAAAGATTATTCAGAGGATACTGCAAGAAAAATTGATGCTGAAGTATCAAAAATCCTGGAAAAGTGCTTAAAGGAGACAAGAACCATACTGAAAGAGCATCAGGAAGAACTGGAAAAACTGACTGAGGCTCTTGTAGATCGTGAGACCATGGATGATATGGAGATTAGAGAGCTCCTTGGAATGGAAGCACGTGTTTCTACTACAAGTATGAAAACTAAATGATCCGAATAACGAGAACTCATGAGTAATAACTACATAAAAGGTATAAGAAATTTCTGCATTATTGCCCATATTGATCATGGGAAATCTACGCTAGCGGATAGATTCATCGAGCGGGCTAAAATAGTCGAATCCAGGAATTTTCAGGACCAGATGCTTGATTCTATGGATATTGAACGCGAGCGCGGAATTACAATAAAATCTCAAGCCATAACCATGCCCTATAAAGCACTTGACGGCCAAGTGTACGAGATGAATTTGGTTGATACCCCGGGACATGTTGACTTCTCCTATGAAGTTTCCCGGGCTCTATCCTCCTGCGAAGGTGCACTGCTTCTAATTGACGCATCTCAGGGTGTAGAAGCCCAGACACTGGCAAATATGTATATGGCCATGGAATTAGATTTAGAAGTAATACCTGTGGTGAATAAAATCGATTTACCTAGTGCTGATATTGAATCAGTAAAGAAGCAAATAGATCATGATCTGGGTCTAGATCCGGATGCGGCTGTGATGGTATCCGCTAAGACAGGTGCAGGTGTTGACGACCTCCTTGAAGCAGTCGTTGAATTTATTCCACCGCCGAAAGGGAATTCTGAAGCACCTACCAAAGCGTTAATATTTGATTCCAATTATGACGCTTACAGGGGCGTTATTGTTCACGTACGTGTTTTTGATGGGGAAATTAAAAAGAATGATGAAATAAAAATTTTCTCAAACAGTGCCGTATATAAAGTTGAAGAAGTAGGTTTTTTTCAAATAGGTTCCCATAAAAAAAATGCCCTCCGCGCAGGAGATGTAGGGTATATAATTGCCGGTATAAAGGTGATTTCTGATGTGCGGGTAGGTGATACTATCACTTTAACAAAAAATCCCAGTAGTGAACCGCTGCCAGGTTATAAGGAAGTTAAACCTGTTGTGTTCTCATCGATTTATCCAGTCGATTCAAATGATTATGAAGAACTGCATTCTGCAATTGATCGTTTGAAATTGAACGACGCATCTCTTATATATGAAAAAGATAATTCAATAGCACTTGGATTCGGGTTTAGATGTGGTTTCTTAGGACTTCTTCATTTGGAAGTAGTTCAGGAACGCTTAGAAAGGGAATTTGATTTAACCATAGTTTTTACTTCCCCTTCCGTACGGTACAATGTCTTTTTACATGAAGATGATGAAAAACATGTAATTGACAATCCTCTTGAATTTCCTGATCCGACAAAAATAGCTTCTGCTGAAGAGCCCTATATACAAGCAAATCTCATAACGCCGAGCGAATTCGTCGGTAATATTATTAATCTCTGCCTTGAGAAACGGGGAATTCAGACAGCCATGAATTACCTTGATGAAAAAAGGGTAGAACTAATTTACGAAATGCCTCTGGCAGAGGTCCTTTTTGATTTCTATGATCGTCTGAAATCTGTTAGTCGCGGATATGCATCTTTTGATTATGAATTGATCGGTTATCGTAAGACGGATTTAGTGCGCTTAGATATTTTAGTGAACGGGAATGTTGTAGATGCGCTCTCTCAATTAGTTTTTCGTGAAAATGCACAATTCAGAGCTAGAAAAGTGTGCAGAAAACTGCGAAATGAGATACCAAAACAGCAGTTTAAAATTCCTATACAAGGAGCTGTGGGAAGTACAATCATTGCTAGGGAAACGATATCTGCATTTAGAAAAGATGTGACTTCAAAATGTTACGGCGGAGATATTACAAGAAAGCGTAAACTCATTGAGAAGCAGAAAGAAGGTAAGAAACGTATGAAGATGGTCGGCAATGTAGAAGTGCCGCAGAAAGCATTCCTCGCAGTTCTCAAAGGGGATGAAGAAGAGTAGGGTGCTGCAGAATACAATTAATTCATATTTTAATAGAGATAGTAAAAAAATCAGATGTGCAGTATCAATAAAAAACAGCCCTTTTTTTGGGGCTGTTTTTTTGATTACCTTATTGCATGCATACAATATGCATACAATATGATAAAGGAAACCGAATAAACTTGAATCCCTCGATTTAATTATTATTTAGAGGACTAATTTGACTGAAGAAGATGTTCATAAAGTTATCTTCCAGTTTATCTGATTCCAGAATCATGGAAGAAAGTTCCTGCTGCTGAACCTGCTGCAGATAATAGGGGAATATATTTACCATACTATTTATTCTTTCATCTTCAACAGTCTGTTTGTCTGTACACTTTGCTACAGTTATGCTATTTGACAGAATCATCGGTTCAGTAAAATCGCCGACACTCTGAGAAAAAAGTTCTTTCATTATGAACTCATTAGCAGATTCATTACCTAATAAGCCTTCAGAATCTGCTTGAGATAATGTTTTCAGAAAAGAAGTCCCTCCATAATTAAGCGGTGCAGGATTGGTGGAGAAAACCTCTTTATCCAATTCGGATGCCGCTGAATTAAATCCGTCGTTTGACGCTTTTACAATAAAGGATTCAGCTTTTTCAATAAAAAAATCTTCTAACAGAGCTTTTTCATTCTGTACTAAATAGCTTCTTATATCACCTATTGTGTTTTCATCATCCAAATCAGGAGGCTGCGGAGTTTCATTCACTTTATAAATGGAATATCCGAACTCAGTTTCTATCAAATTACTGATATCCCCGGATTTTAAAGAAAAAACACTGTTTGCTTCTTCATCGGAATTTACATTACTTCTAAGATCGTAAAAATAGGTCCAACCTAAATTTCCGCCTTCATTGGCAAATGAATCTTTTGAATAAGTCTGAGCAGCTTCTTCAAAAGTTAACTCCTCATTTTTAATTTTTTCATAAACTGATTCAGCCTCTAGTTCATCTTCACCAAGCGATATAGTACTCAGATTAACCTGACTGAAAAGCATCATATTCTCTATGGCATATGCTTTTACCTGTTCAGCAGGGTACTCGTTTAATTTAAACGAAATATAATCAAAAGCTTTCTCCTCTCTTCCCTGCTCAATAACAAATTCAGCTTCATTCTGATTTGAAAACGTGTTGACAAGATCTGTAATTACCTGCTGTTGAATAAATTCATCATGAATTTGATTTCTTACTTCCTGTCTTTCTGACTGAAGGGTATTGTTATATATTTCTTTATCAAAAGAACCATTCTCATTAATATAAGGGCCATTATTCAGAAGATATTCATTCAGGCGCTTTTCTGTAACTTCTAAACCTGCCTTTTCAGCTCTTTGCATCAGATCCATGAAAAAAACAGTATTATTAAAAGCAGTACGCCAGATCTGATACATCTGCCATTGATAATTTTGATCTGTAACTTCCTCATCCCAGTTTGATGCTACAGATTCTCTTTGACGATAAAAATACGAATTATAAGAGTATGTTATGGGTTCGCCATTATATGATCCGAAGGAAAGTTCTTGAGAAGAAGATGAAGGCAGGAAACCGCTGATCGCCGGTCCTGCAACGAAAGTGATAATGATTAAAACCAAAATAACAATACTGAAAATCCAAATAGCAGGATGCTTTTCTTTTCTAGCCGAAGTAGTGTTATCTTTTGTATCTTTTTTTTCTGACATGTTAAAGTTCCTTTCAAGATTCAACTTGTGGTATTCTATGTGCTCAAGAAAAAATAGCATGTAGACGTATATATGTCAATTATAAGAGTAGTTGACAAGTGAATACTGTTTACTTTATAGTAGTGCAGAAGCCGGAAAATTGTTAGTCAGGACAATTAAGAACGATTCGGATGGACATATAAAGTTTTTTAAATATGTTTTTTTTATACCGGTATGAGATTTACTAATGAATACTGCATGTTGATTTTTCCTTTTATCAGGAATTATACATGGGGGCGTAGCGAAGATGGTTATCGCGCCGGCCTGTCAAGCCGGAGATCGCGGGTTCAATCCCCGTCGCTCCCGTTTATTATTATTTTCGGGCTGTAGCGCAGGGGCTAGCGCGCTTGGTTCGGGACCAAGAAGTCGGCGGTTCAAATCCGCCCAGCCCGAGATAGAGTCGTCTGAATGGTATTTCCATTCGGACGACTTTTTTTATGAAGTATGCGGATTTGAAACGGAGTTTCGGCGCGAACCGGTGAGCGCAAAGCGGCAGTAGGCCGCTTTAGAAATGGAGGCGGGGCGCAGGGCGGCACGCTGTACCCAGCGTGAAGACCGAGAACCAAATCCGCCCAGCCCGAG
>JAIPFS010000021.1 GCA_021736545.1 Spirochaetia bacterium
CCAGGAATATCGCAGATCTCTCCTCTGCGTTCCATCATATTGCCATTATGCCTGACGCTCACAAAGGCTTTGGAATGCCCATCGGCGGGGTTCTCGCAACAGTGGATACAGTCATCCCCAATGCTGTTGGAGTTGATATCGGCTGCGGGATGATCGCGGTTCAAACAGATCTGCAGGACTGCTCCTTGAAGGAGCTGCAGAAGGCTGTCAGAAGGATTCGAAAAGAGATACCTGCGGGCTTTTCTCATCATAAAAAGAAACAGCACTGGAAAGGATTTGATGCTGCACCTGAAGTTCCAACCGTGCAGAGGGAACTCGAATCTGCCCGTTATCAGCTGGGAACCTTAGGCGGAGGGAACCATTTTATCGAAGTTCAGCGTGGTGATGACGGGTATATTTGGTTAATGCTCCATTCCGGCAGCAGGAATTTCGGCTACACAATCGCCCGCGAATTCTCTGATATCGCCAAGAACGAGGCAAAAAAGAATCACCTGCAGTTTCCAGATATGCAGTTAGCGCCCCTCTCCATCGATACTGCTCATCCAAGCCCAGCAGCTACTACCGATCCTAGAGTACAAGCAGCCAAGGGAAAAAGCTATTTTGAAGCAATGGAATTTGCTCAGCAGTTTGCATCAGAATCCAGAACACGCATGATGGATACGGTAATCTCCGTAATGCACGATCATTTCGGCCCCTTCAGTAGTACCGACAGAATCCATATCCATCACAACTTTGCACGTATTGAAACTCACTACGGTCAGCGGGTGGTGGTTCATCGAAAAGGCGCCACCTCAGCGGAGCTTGGTCAGCGCGGAATCATTCCCGGCAGCCAGGGCAGCCCCAGCTACATCGTTGAAGGCTTGGGTAACCCTGAGAGTTTTCATTCCTGCAGTCACGGGGCAGGCCGCCTCATGGGAAGAAAAGAAGCTCAGCGAAAACTCAATTTAGCAGACGAGCAGTCCCGACTCGACCGTCTGGGTATATTCCATAATCTTCATTCAAAAAAAGATTTAGACGAAGCAATGGGGGCATACAAGAATATTGATGAGGTTATGGATCAGCAGCGTGATCTTGTACGCCCGCTTGTAAAGCTTCTCCCCCTTGCTGTCATAAAAGGATAAGTAAGAGCTTTTGCGTACATGAATTTCATTCAAGTAAGGAACAAAACATTTCATCAAGATCTAGTTCAAACTAATGCATTTCATTTAAATCCCAAATATTCTATTAAAGCCCTATACTCTTTCATCCGCAGTTCTGTTATGCTGAGCTAGATGTATGACATTTTCTACATTGATTGAGGGTAATAAAGCTTCATGACTTGGTCCGAGTATAAAACTATTTCCAAATGCATTAAATAATCTCTTAATTTCGCGATCCACGTCATCTTTTGTACCATTTAAAAGCAAATCTTGTGTGTCTATACCTCCCATGAAGGTAATACGACTTGAGTATTTTGAAGACAATGTCTCAGGATCCATTCCTCTTGCTGTTGTCTGCATCGGATGCAAACAGTCTACACCTGCATTTATGAGATCATCAATGATATCTGCAATACCGCCGCAGCTGTGAAAAACAAATTGAAGGCCAAAATTGTGTGCCTGTTCTGCAAATCTTTTTATCCAAGGAAGGAAAAACTGGCGAAAAAGATTCGGTGATATTATTAATCCATTTTGGGTTCCAAAATCATTCCCAATGAAGAGAGCATCTATCTTATCAGAAGCTTTTTTAAAAAAAAGATCGTTGGCATCATAATAAAAACTGCATATACGGTCAGTTGCTTCTTTGATGATTTCCGGATCAGTCATAAGAAAAACCAGAAGTTCTTCTGTTCCGAACAGATACGAAAGATCGTGATAAAAAGGAGACCAGAAACCGCTCAATCTATAAACATCTTCCGGTTTATTAAGCATTTCCAATATTTCCGTAAAATCAATATGTTCAACTTTAGGAAAATTGATGGCATCTAAATCCTTAATTGTAGAGTTGTATGAAAGTAATCCCTTCCCTGAGAGACCGTGGGGGTTTTTATCCTTCCATGGACGCATCGAAAAACCATCGGGATGTGCGTATGTTGATTTCACATATTGTGGAGTTATCCAGCGGATATCATCTTGAAAAACTTGCTGAATTTCTTCGAGTGTTGCGGTTTTCAATACTTTATTAAGCATATCTGTTGTTTCGGTGTGCGGTTTGCCCAGCCAGAACCCGCAGTGATCAACTTTTTCTTTATTGATTAATTTTTTTATATGATTGCGTGATGACATAATACCTCCCGATATTATCACTCAAGAGAATTTCAGTTACAAAAGATACTTTCCATAATGTTCATAAGCCGTAAAAAAAGATAAGTTATATGAAATTGTGATAAAGGAATGTCTCTAAAATTGACAAATATACAATAACACACCTATGGTTAAATACCTTAATGGTCAGCCCAAAAAAATCTTCGGATTTCAAAAAAATATCTTCTAATTTGAAGAACGAGCATAAGAACTATTACTTATGAGGTTTAATACGCTGAAGAATTTCCTGTTTCCCCCTTAACAATCGCAACAGCAGAGCTAGTTCCCAATAATGAAGCACCTGCTTCTAGCAAGGAAACAGCCTTTTCTCGAGTATTAATATTCCCTGATCCTTTAACTTTTACCTTATCCTTAGTAATAGCCTTTAAAAATGCAATATCTTCAGGAACAGCAGGAATTCCCTTTACAAATCCGCTTGACTGCTTGAGATAATTTATTCCAGCCTCTACCGCGAGTTCTGCCCCAATCCTCCGTTGTTCTTCATTTAATAGTCCAAACTCAATAATTACCTTGGTCTGTGCTCCCTCAACTTTAGCAATATCTGCAATAGCCTTGAGTTCAATGAAATATTCATCATACATACCAGACAAAAGATATGAAGTTTGTGCTGTAAAATCAAAATCTCTAACGCCGATACTGATCAACTCTTTAGCTGCAGCTGTCTTCATTGCGGTTGTATCATTACCATTGGGAAATGAAAAACATGAAGCCACATGACTTTTAGAAGCCCCCTTCATAACCTCCTGGGCTAATTCCGCCCAGCAGGGAGCTATCATAGCTGCATTAAAACCATACTCAGCAACAATTTCACAATGCGTTATCAACTGTGTTCTGGTCATCTCAGGATTAACATCAGTAAATTGAATATATTTTGCTAAATTTTTCATTTATTACTTCTCTTCTTTGTAATCCACCCGTTCCTGGTAATAATCGGGTACACTAGTTCCTGGTTTTTGAAACCAGACAGGAGCATCTACTCCGGAACATAAAATAACGTTCCCCCAGGGTTCAAAACCCCCGGTCCGTATAATGAATTTTGCTTTTTGCGGATATTCTCCAACTAACTGTTCATGGGGAATGGTTTCTACATCGCACCTATCACAAATTTCATCAACTCTTTTAAAATGTTCAGGATTATGGTCTTTCTGTTCATTTGCAACAATAACCCGTTCATAAATAAAATCGCTGGTCACCAGTTCAAGTATATCAGCAATACCTGGTACATCGGCTTCAATCGCCAGGTCCACCCTTTTCTCTTCAGGTATAGGGAATCCCGCATCCGAGATAATAATATAATCGCCATGCCCCATTGAAGCGATCGCATTGTTAAGATGTTTGTTTAAAATTCTGCTTTTTTTCATATATCAAGTACCTTTTTATTCTTGTTTTATTTTAGTAAATTTATACATGCTGCATTTTCACTTTTCATTAGTTTGCTTTCAACTTTTTCTCTATCAGGTAATGATTCTAGAACACCTTCGACCTGAACCGACAAAGATGCTGAAGTATTGGCCAAAAGAACTGCCTCAGAAATAGACTTATTTTCTGCAAGTGCAACCGCCAAAGCAGCATTAAAACAATCTCCGGCACCGGTCGTATCAATCACAGGAACTTTATCAACCTTCAAATTTTTTATTACAGTTTCCATAGAGTCAGTATCTGTATCAGTATAAAATGCACCGTCCTTACCAGCAGTAAGAATTACATCCACTCCATATTTGTTGTGCAATTCTAGACACAGATCATAAGAAACTCCATTATGTTTGAGAAGACTTTCTGATTCTGTCTGATTTGGGACGATATATGTCGCAAGTCTTATAAATTCTTCAGGAATCTCCCTAAATGGTGCCGGATTAAGCACAGAGGGAATACCTTTTTTCTGGGCAAGTTTCATTGCATAGTATACTGCATCCAAGTTTGCTTCCAATTGAACCAATAAAATATCAGCATCAAATCCTAAATTAAAAGATTGATCTATGTGCTCTCTGGAAAGATCTTCATTTGCACCAAGATCTATCAGGATTTCATTCTCTCCATTATCTCCAACCATCACAAAACCAACACCAGTACTTGATTGCGAAGAACGAAACACAGACTCTGTTCGAATTCCTTCACTCCCAAGCATTGATAATGCAGCATCTCCCAGCATATCTTCCCCTATACAGGAAGTAAACATTACGTCTGCATTCATCCGTGCTGCACCGACTGCCTGATTAGATCCTTTACCACCATGGAGCTGGGTGAAATTATAACCAGGAATGGTTTCACCTTCTTTTGGAAAACATGCAGTACGCATGGTCATACCTACAGCGTAACTGCCAATAACATGTATTTTTGCTTTTTGAGTCATTATTCTTTACCTAATTTTTTACTTGAAAATAAATTTATATAGATGCCTGACAGGGATGCTATCAGGCACCAATGTTTATTAGCATGAGTTGCAACTAATGGTGGTTCAAAAATAGTATGAGTTTTGTCCCATTAGCCAAGTTACCAAATTGTGATATTAACCAATTGGTTCTCCATTCTCTAATTTCTGCAAATATTCATCAACATTCGTTGAATCAACTCGGAGAATTCCTGTATCTTCGCTCTGAAGTTCTTTACCTTCAGAAAGGTGGAGATAGAGATTTTTAACAGGAAGATATCCCTGCATAAATGGATTTTGACTTAATGTTGCCTTGGTTGCCCCTGCTTTAACATTATCCAATGTTTCCGGCATCAAATCATGGCAAACATGCATAATTTTGTCATATTTATCATTTCTCAGCAAAGCTCTACCTGTAGCCATGCTTGTGGGAGCCCCAAGGGAAGCCATACCTGTCAAATCAGGATTTGCAAGTAGAGCATTTTCAATCGCTGCATACATTTGCTGGTCCTCCCATCCGGTGCTCAGCACCTGGACTATTTCAATACCAGGATATTTGTCAAGGGCTTTTCTTACCCCAGATTCCCTGTCCTGAGACCAGGATGCAGAAGCATCACCACTAGTAATAATCACCTTACCTTCTTCACCCATATATTCTACAAGAATCTGCCCCTGGATATACCCTGATTCAACAAGGTCCTGACCGTAAAAAGCTAATCTTTTAGAACCAGCTGCTTCACTGTTGAAAGTTACGGTAGGGATTCCAGCATCAATAGCTTTATCTATGACTGGGTTCAAGGCTTCTGCATTAACATTTGACACTGCCAAACCGTCAACTTCTGATGTAATTGCATTTTCAATAAAGTTCACTTGTTCGTTAACATCAATACCAATAGGGCCAACCCAGTTTACCTTTATACCGAATTCCTCGGCTGCAGCCATAGCACCAGTTCTGATAACTTGACCGAATTCAATTCCTGTGTCATGATAAACTACTGTTATTTCAATAGCATCTTCGGTCTCAGGAGTTAAGTTAGCGCTTTCCTGGGACCCTTGTGCGCTTAATACTGAAAGCGTCCCCACCAACAGCACGAGCATCAAATTTACCAACTTTTTCATAAAAATTCCTCCTAAATATTATAACCGGGCAAAATATATTTACATGAATTAACATGTATTTACCTCGGTTTTTTTCTTGTTCTAAAATTAAATTCCCTTTCCAAGTAAAGCATGTTCCACAATCTCATCTTTATTTATTTGATTACCTGTAAGTTCTTTGACGATACGTCCGTCTTTCATCACTAACACACGATCTGCCTCAGCTATAACTTCCTGTAATTCCGATGAAACCAGTATAATTCCTAATCCTTGTTCCTGTAGCATCCGCAGGACTGAGAAAATTTCAGACTTAGCCCCAACATCAACACCCCGTGTCAGTTCATCCACAAGAAAGACTTGTGGTTTCGATGCCAACCACCTTGCTATTATCACTTTCTGTTGATTCCCGCCGCTGAGTTGCATAATGCTCTGATAGATATCGCGGGTTTTAATTCCAATTTTACCTTTATATTTCTCAGAAATAGTTTTCATTTTCTGCTTTTTTAATAGACCGCCAATTTTTATAATATCTTTTGCATTGGAAATATTAATGTTCTCTAAAATATTCATATTGGGAAATAGCCCTGCTTCCCTACGGTTTTCAGGTACCATGGCAAATCCATTTTCAATAGCCTTCATTGGATTTCTATTTTCGATTTCTATATTATCAACTTTGATGCTTCCGCTTTTTTTATTCCTAAGCCCAAAAATTGTTTGTAGCATTTCAGTCCGACCAGCTCCCTGGACTCCATAAAACCCAAGTATTTCTCCCCTTTTTAGATTAAAACTCACATTTTGCACTGATCCATCACTGCTGCTGAGATTCTCAACCACAACATAAGGGACCTTGCTTGAAAAATTTTTTCTTTTCTGAGGAGCCTTCTGACTTAGTTCTTTCAGCAGTTTCTCTCCAGCTATCAACTTAACCAGCTTATTCACATTAACATCTTCAACATTGAATGTACCTTTAAATTCACCATCCCTCAGTACTGATATTCTATCGCTTAACTCAATAATCTCTTCAAGCCTGTGGGATATATAAATAATGGACACACCTTTCTTTTTCAGTGCATGAATGTTACTGAAAAGTTTCTGGGATTCTGTCATGGTTAAAGCTGATGTTGGCTCATCAAGGACAAGTACTTTTATATCCCGGGCCAATGATTTTGCAATTTCCACTATCTGTTGTTCGGCTATTGAGAGACTCTTAACTAATGTATCAGGAGATAGTTTCAAACCTAGAGAATCCAGAACCTGTATACATGTTTCTTTCATACTTTTCCAGTCGATTTTTCTTCTTTTACCCCTAATCTCCCTTCCCAAAAAGATGTTTTCTACTATTGACAAATTTGGACAGAGTTTCATTTCCTGATAAACAACACCGATACCTAGTTGCAGAGAAGCCTGCTCATTGGGTATATCTACTTCTTTTCCTTCAAAATAGATTTTCCCTTCAGTGGGATCAAACAAACCCCCGAGAATATTCATTAGCGTCGATTTACCTGCACCATTTTCACCAACGACTGCATGTACTTCCCCATACTTTACATCAAGACTTACATGTGAAAGTGCTCTGACTCCAGGAAAATTTTTTGTAATATTTTCAAACTTTACAATAACACTCATATTTCCCCCTACTAAATCCAATCAGGACTTTCTTGACCACATATCTATTGCAACTGCACCAATAATTACCATACCAATGATGAGCATCTGAAAAAATGGAGATACTCCGAGAAGAACTATGCCGTTTTTAAGGACTCCCATTATAAGTACCCCGATTAAGGTGCCAATTATTGTCCCCTCACCTCCTGTAAGCGATGTGCCACCAATAATTACTGCAGCAATTACATCAAGCTCTAAACCGTTACCGGTTGTCCCTTGGACATTTGCTAGAAATGAAAGGTTTAAGATTCCAGCTACGGCGCAAAAAAATCCTGTAATAGCAAAAGCAAATATCTTAATTAAATTACGGTTAAGCCCTGAAGCTTTTGCGGCAGAACTATTCCCTCCAACGGCGCGCATTCTAAATCCTAAAATGGTCTTTTTGTATAAAAAATTAGATATTATTACAATAAAAATAAAAATAATACTAATTACGGGTATGCTGAAAATTTTCCCCTGCCCTAGGAAGAGAAAGAAATCCAATCCGGCGGCATCAACCGTTCTAGGTGATAAAGATATAACTCTTGCTCCACTGAGAACTAAGGCTGCCCCACGTGCTATGTTCATCATTCCTAAAGTAACGATCAATGCAGGTATTTTTCCGTATGTTGCCAAAACTCCATTCAAAATACCGAAAAAAGAACCAACTAAAAGAGAAGCAACAATGGCAACCCAAACTAGTCCACCATTAATAAGAATCATTCCAGCTGTTATTGCTGTTGCACCATATACAGCACCAACTGAAAGATCAATTTCACCGCTTACAATGATCATTGTCATACCCATAGCAATAATTCCAAGAAGTGATATCTGGCGTACTATATTGATGAGGTTGTTAACCCTCAGGAAAAATGGGGAAGTAAATGAAAAGAAGACAATCAGTATAATTAGTGCAAGTAGAACCCCTACTTCTCTCATGCTTGTTCTAGCAGAAACTTTTTCTTTTATTAATTCTAACATACAATCTCCAAACCTACCTAATATAGTATATCGTTTTAGTACAACGTTACACTTAGATGAGAAAATTTTTTAAATATCAGCAACGCTGCCTTTATCAACCACATCCAGTGAATATTCATATGTTACTTCTTCAAGCTTTTCTTTCTTCATAATCTTCATAAGCATCTCTGCCGCCCGTTTACCCATTTTATATGCCGGCAGTTCAACTGTAGTTAATTTAGGCTTGAATACATCGGGGAATTTGATGTTATCAAAACCTGCCAGGGATATTTCATCGGGTACTTCAATGTGTTCTTCTTCCAATGCTTTATATGCTCCATAAGCCATCATATCATTACAAGCAAAAACTGCAGTAAAATCATTATCTTTGTTATCAATCAGTTTTTTCATACAGTTGTATCCACCACTATAGCGATAATTACCTTCAATAATCAGTGAATCATCAATTTTTACTCCTGCTTCTTTTAATGCGTCTTTATATCCGTTCAGTCGCATTCTTGCATTGGTCGTTTTCAATGGTCCGGTAATGCATGCTATACGTTTATGACCTTTGCTTATGATCAAATCGCATATTTTCTTTGCTCCACCCCGATTATCAAGATAGATTCCTGGAAAACCATCTATTCCATCTACATAACGCTCGATAAGAACAATTGGATAATTATTGTGTATAAGTTCATCAAAGTATTGAGATAACTCGTAATTATTCTGCGTAGTAAAAAGCATTCCATCAGAAAATTTCCCTTTTAGTAGATCAATGTACTGCTTTTCTTTATCCATTGAGCTGTCCGTATTACATAGAAAAACTCCGTACTGCTTGGCATTCATATAATCTTCTACGCCCCTGGCCAATTCAGAGAAAAAAGGATTTCTAATATCAGGAACAACCAGCCCAATAGTATGAGAACGTCCGGTAATCATACTTCGTGCAACAGAATTTGGTGTATATCCTAGTTCTATTATTTTCTTTTCTATCCGTTCTACTGTTTCTTTTCCAATACTGTCTGTTTTATTGTTTATCACTCTAGAAACGGTAGTTACTGACACATCACACAACCGTGCAATATCTTTAATTGTTACCTTCATTTGCATCCTCTAGTTTAACGTTTTAGTATAACGTTAAACTCAGGTTATTTCAGGTTCCTTTATTTGTCAAGAAAATTTTTTCCAATCTAGTAATTTAAAAAAGAATAAAGATTATTCGAAATAGAAGTATCCTCCTTACTAGATAAAGTAAAAATACTATAAGAGAAGAAAGTAAGTTTTTTCTGATAAAATAAATAGGACCAAAAGCAGTTTAAACAGTTTCAAAAATGCGAGAGAATACCTGTCAAAAGCTTTCAGGAAGTTTATTTCTTGTGCAGCTCGTATTCAAAGGCAAATTTCTGGTATTTTGTTATCACACAGGGTTGGAAGTCTCTGCTTTGTCTGTTCAAAGTCTGAAATCAACAGAAATCATATTTTAACTTGTACCTTTCTTATCAAAGGACTGAAATAGTTTATACAGAGATAGTACCATTTTCTTCATTAGAGTAAAATTCCCGCTTGCCTTGCGGCTTACAGTCTGATTTGCATTATTACCAAACTTCACATCAAGATGTCAGTGCAGGTTATTCTCAAAATGCCAATTTGAACGATTGCATGAGCGCAGCTCTGCGCATCCATCAGCTTTGGGAAATAGTAACTCAGTATTTTTAAAACTTAATCTGGAAAACTGCTGGCTAAGTCAATCTTGCTGATACCAGTACAATCCATCCTATCCATACTGTTAGAACAGCAGTCCACAGATAAACCCTTCTCAACCCTGAACTACCAAATCCTGCTCCATATGTCACTCTAGCGATAGGATATTTTATAGAGAATGTAACTTCAGTCATTACAAAGAACCTGAATCGGCTCATTTACCTTCGGTTCTTTTATGACAAGATCTTTTGTTTTATAGATAATACCGATATTCTTTTCAGCAATTCAGTAGAATTTTTTAGTTTCTGGAATAAGGAAGAATGATTATAGTAGAGCCGATACTTCTTATCATTAACTATACTACCTTAGAAGCCTTTTGGTTTTTTATTACCCATCCAGGATAGGTCATTGCATCCATTTAATTATTACATCTATGTAATAAACCTAAAAAAGGAATAAAGCAAACAATCTTTAATAATTCAGAAATTTTTTTTATTCCGTTTAGCAGAAAATGAATCACCTCTATTCAAGCATTTTCCCTCTAGAAATAAATTATTCATTCAGATGCTTAACGAGACGATTCAATTAAGCTGCAAACAGAATTTTACAGGCAGAAAGTTTTAATATATTGGTACTTGCACCCATTCTCACTTTTTATCACTGAACGGTATTAAGCCAGCTGAAACAAAACAGCCATTATCGATGCAATTCTTAATTGGATAAATTGACCATTTGAAACCCGGATCCCTTCTGAAAACAGGCTGAATTTATAATTGTATGTATAAAAAACACGTATCAACCCTAGTAGGCAATATTGCCTACTCTATTAGGCAGTAATAGTTCTTGTACCCTTCCGTTCACATTCTATAATTGAATGGGAGGGTATTTACATGAAAACAAGAAGACTGTTTGGGACAGCAGTATTTTTTATATTATTGATAGTATTCTGCTCAACATTTATTACCTGCAATCTCTTCGGTGCAAAAGACGAACCTCAGGATGAAACTGGTGATGAAGGAGAGTCCGGCGAATTGTTCTTCAGCTGGTCTTCCCCTGACCTCCCTGAAGAATCAATTTTCACGATGGGAGCTTTTGATGAAGAGAGTGAAAGCAAAGCTGTTTACAGATGGACTGCTTTCACTGATGAGACCACAGGAAGTAAGGCTTTGGAGCCCGATGTCTTCACGGCCGCGTACAGCTACATCGGACTTGTGCCCGAAGATATTGTTCTGGATATGGCTGAAGTAGGATTCCAAGCAGATAGAAGGGGATCTGGACTCATAAGCGAAGACACACTGGATACCATTGATCCCAGTAATATTCCAGGCTACGGTAGTAATATGACTTCTATTGATCCACCTACGTGGGAAGGAGGAAATCCTGTCTTTGAAGCCTATGTAGACGAGGATACACCAGTAACAAGAAACAGTGTAAAAGACAACTGCTTCACGCTCTATGACAGCAATGATCACGCAGGAGAACTGAAAGTATTCGATGTAACCGGTGGAGAAAGCATAGCCATAACCGTCGATGACCTGCCAGATGCCCTTGATACCAATTATACGGGAGTTGCCTCACAGCTTGTCTATTATCAGGTAGTTTTAAACGGATACGGAGCTGTTCGATTCTATTTTAATGATGCATCACCCTATTATGCAGGCGATGTCACCGTAAAGAAGGAGGGCGAGACCTCCTGGAAATGGGCATACCTCAAGCATGGTGACGGAATTGATGCTGACTGCTTTAGCAATACCTCTAATGATCCTTTGTATGACCAGGTCAATGCACCTACAGAAGAAGATCCAGATAATTGGAATGACCAGGATTATATCGGTTTAGCGGACCTGTCAGATACCTCAAACGCAGATGAAAGAAGTTTTGCTTATCAGGAACTCTATACCTTCCTCTACGACTTTGATATGAATCAGTATGGAAATGGCTTTAACAATGGAGACAAGAGGCCCTTTGGAAGCGGAAGCTACAGCTATCTGATGGTCTCCAACGAGATCATGAACATCGGTACGGATGAAAATCTTAATCAGTTTACCTACCCGCACCTGAATCTTCTTGAAATGGGCAATATCGGCGGGTATGCTCAGTATACGGAAAACCCGAATACCGATATTCCCTTCAGAGACAGGGATGGCGGTGGAGAAAGCTATATCAGCGGTTACTGTGATCGGAGCGGTGACGGTGAAATAGATAACTGGGAACTGGAGCCCGGTGATGCATTCGTCGTCTATCATGAGCCTGACTTTCATGCAGCATCTGAGGACTTGACCCAAGTAGTTTATCTGGATCGCAGGCTCGACTATGTCGACAATGACCTAGACGGTGATATGGACAATGATGTGCTGCTTACCAGAAAAGAGTTGAAGAAACGATACGGCTGGTACAGCTGGGACAGCGGATTGTACTCCACCCTCTACAAAGACGGAGACATTCTCTACCACAACAGAGATGAGTATGGAATCATACTCAATCCGCTCTACTTCGCTCTAGGCAGAATGCATGTCTACGCGGATGCCCCGCATGATATAGGAGACGGCCCGGAGTATTCTGACAACTGGTTCGACAGAGTCATTTCCTTGGAAGTCGAGCTGCAGTTGGATGCAGAACTACTATATGAAAAAGATATGCTTGACAAACAGTACGGTACCGACGAAACCAATGTAGGTACAAATGACTTTGAAAAGCGGTTTCTCTCCTATATACCTGCTTGGGTAGCCGATGCCCCCTTTAGTGAACCTCTTCCCCGACCGGCTGATTTTAACGATAATAAAAGTGATGATGTAGTTGAAATGAACCATACCTTAAGTGTCATCTCAAACAGATTCAAGATTAACCATAACTACATCCACTACAGCGATGCCTATACCCTGCCGCCGCAATGCAGTCCAGACCCTGTAAATGGTCCATTCGATGGCGATATTGAGCTTAGTCTTGAAGCACCGATAAACGCAGAAAAGGAAGAAATCGTTATTTTCTATACGCTGGACGGTTCTGATCCAGTTGTTAATGAAAACAAAGACCGTTCCGAAGTCTCCGCCGCTTCCATCAGCACGGAGGAATATACTGGACCAATCACAATCACTAGAGTAGATACACCTGTCACCGTAAAAGCTGTTGCTTACCAACAGAAATCCTGGGAGTCAGATGCGCGGAAAAATCGTTCGATT
>JAIPFS010000022.1 GCA_021736545.1 Spirochaetia bacterium
GATTCTGTTGTTTTCCGTAATAGGGTTGATCTTCCATAATAATTGGCGGCTGAATTGCAGGACGTCAGCATCAGCATAAAGTTCCTGAAACCCAAAAAGTATTCCTATCCTTAAGTATGTAGAGTCTTACTGTATTCTAGCATACTTATTTTACTGGGTATATACTTTTTTATACCTCTGTTCGGGATGAATGCCAGGCATAAGTTACTCTATAAAAAGACTAAAATTTTGTTCACTTCCATACAGTAAGCAGAGTAAGCACCCTGGGCAAAGCTGCCAGAGTACTTTTTTTATCAAGCGGGTAAAACTCAAATTACTCTGAAATATTCAAAGTCAGATTTCCCTCAGTCATTCCAAATCGTTTCAGGATGGTATGCAGTAATAAGAGGACAATCTCCAGATGAAAAAGAAGCATGATTCGTGACACTTGCAACATTCTATTTAAAAAACGTTTTCCGCAGCCAGCGCTGCGATGCCACGGCATCACCCTTTCTCACCAGATCGCGAATCTGATCCATCACTTCGTCTGTCAGCTTGGACTCAATCATCTGCAGGAACTCGACACTTTCACGCAGCGCCCCCTGGGCGTCTTCACGATAGGGGTACTGATCCATGGAGCACCAGCCGTTATAGCCAGTCTCTTTCAACCAGAACAGCATCTCAACGAAGCGCGGAAAATGCACCGATCCGACGATCATGTCATCATCCCAGTTGTCGTAGTTGTCGTTGAAATGCATGTGGAAAAGTTTGTTTTTTCCGTATTCCTGTAGGATGACGATCGATTCCGATACATTTTCGCCTCCGATGAATGCGTGCCCGGTATCAATACATACGCCTACGTTGTCCAGGCCGATTTCCTTGGCAAGCAGCAAGGTATCGGACGCCCGTGCCATGAAAGAGAAATTCCGCGGTTCCATAGGTTTGTATTCCAGGGCAAATTTGATGTCCGGTGCTGCTTCGGCGGCTTTTCTGATGGACTCGGCCATCCAGCCTCGCTCCTCGATAAGGTGGGACTGCAGCGTGTAGTCGTAGCCGTCCTGCCCCGGCCAGATATTCAGGGTACTGCAGTCCAGAGAACGGGCCATTTCCACGCATTCCATGGTGTATTCCAATCCTTGTTTACGGATATCGGGGTCCTTTGCCGCAAGGCATCCGCTTCCCCAGCGTTTCTGACTGAAAAGATCCGGGATGATGGATACGCACTGCAGGTTGTATTTGTCAAGCATCTCTCCCACGGCATCGACATTATCTTTCGAGACATCCCAGGTACCTACAAGCTCTATTCCTTTCACCCCGTCAATTTCTGAAGCCTGCCTGATCAATGTCTCTTTTGGCAGCTCATCCTTGTACCCTGAAGAGAGAAACCTGTCGCAGGTATTCCCTAGATTTCCTAAAATTACCGAATACTTGTTCATAAAAAAGAGGCCTCCTTCTGTTCCTGTCAAATTCTCATCTTCCCAATCTTCTTTTCCATTTTCCCGTTTCATCATTATGTCTCTGTATAGTAAAACTAGCTTGTCTTTTCACCCTGTCTTCACTATTCATTCAATTCATTCTCTCCTCGACGCCGGTTCTTCACGCTGTCTCTGACAATGAGTGTTCCGCTTACCAGAGTGCCTCTGGGGCTGTATGTTTCCTTGTCTCGTATCTGCTCTATGATCGATCGTGCCGCAATGCTGCCTATCTGTTCATTCGGTACTCTGAAGGAAGTAAGATGCGGCTCCATCATTGATGATATAGACAGATCGTCAAACCCAATAACAGAAATATCATCAGGAATTGAAAAATTGCGCTCTTTCAATGCCTTGATCACTCCATATGCCGCGGCATCATTGAAGCAGAAGAGAGCTTCCGGCATTTGTCTGGGGCTGTCTATAAATTTAAGCATATCATGGTAGGCTCCGTTGAATCCCGGGTTCACCGGGATGAACAAGTTCTCTGATACGGGCAGCTTGTAGTATTCCATACCCAGTCTGAATCCCTGTTCACGCAGCTTCACGTTACCCGTCTTTCTGGAGCAGGTAATCATGGAAATATCTGTATGACTGGTTATGGAGAGATATTCTATGATGCTGTGTACGGCTCCGATATTCGCCATGTTCACGAAATTTGCAGTCAGCTGGCTGAAATAGGTATCGATAATTACATACGGCACTTCCAGTCCGTCTAACGCGAGCACATCAGCACTCTCCAGTTCCGTTCCCAGTACGATGACGCCCTTCGGCCGCTTCGTGTTGACTTCGCTGACGAATGATTCCATTGCTTTCATGGTACTGACATCCCGAGTGCTTATCTCAAAAGTATAGCCGAAATCCTTAACAGCGTTATTGATACCGTCAATATAATTCAGAATGAAGCTGTTCTGATCCTTATTCAGTATAAGACCGTGTTTTTTCAGCTTGGTGAATGCGATGACTCCATGGTAGGAGTGCTGAAATGACCGGTCGGAAGGAATCTGGTAATTCATCTCCTTGGCGATTTTGGTAATACGCAGGCGTGTGTTTGAGCCTACCCCCTTGTGCCCGTTCAGTGCCAGAGATACGGTAGTTTTCGAGACGCCGGCCAGTTCGGCAATTTCCTTGATTCCCATAGGTATCAGCATAGCCTCCAATTAAACTGTTGTCAAATATTTTACTGAAATTTAGTGAAAATTGCTATTGACACGCAAAAAAACAAGCAAATTAGAACATTAGAGGCTGTTTTCTTTTTCAGATTAGCTAATTAGACTTAAACAGTAAATTCTTGTTTGATTTCTCTGTTATACTGTGTTAAAATTTCAACTACACTATAAAGGAGGAAATAGTATGAAGAAATTATTATTGATTATGCTGCTTACCCTGATGGCGGCCCCATTTGCATTTACAGCAGGACAGGCGGAAGGTGAAGGAGATTATGAAATCGTTGTGGTTCCGAAAGATTCTTCGAACCCCTGGTTTGTTCGCATGAAAGAGGGTGTTGATGCATATGCTGAGGAGACAGGACTGAATGTGTATCAGAAGGGTACATCGCAGATTGATGCAACACTGCAGTCTCAGCTCATCCAGGACCTTATTGCTCAGGGTGTGGATGCTTTGTGTGTTGTTCCGGTAGACCTCGAGTCCATTGAACCGGTCCTGGCTCAGGCCATGGAAGCAGGTATTGTTGTCGTTACCCATGAAGGTGCTGACCTTGAAAACGTTGATTACGATATTGAGGCTTTCTCCAATGCCGGATATGGTGCATTCATCATGGACAATCTGGCAGAAGCTATGAACGAAAAAGGCGTCTACACAACCATGGTTGCATCCCTTACCAACGGTTCCCACAATGAATGGGCTAATGCAGGGGTAGAGCGTCAGAAGGAAGCCTATCCGAATATGCAGCTGCTGAAAGAGGAACCGCGTGTTGAATCGCATGACAATGGAGATATTGCGTACAACGTAGCAAAAGAGTTGTTCAAGAAATATCCCAAATTGAAAGGTATCATGGGAACATCTTCCTACGATGCTCCTGGAGTTGCCCGAGCTATCGAAGAACTTGGTCTTGTCGGCGAGGCGTTTACTTCGGGAACAGGCATGCCGCTGGACAACGCAGAACTGCTGGAAAGTGGAATAGTGCAGTCACTGACGCTGTGGGACCCGGCACTTGCAGGAAAGGCAATGATCTCACTAGCAGTCAAACTTTTAGACGGTGAAGATATTGTAGAACCGGTCGATCTGGGAGTTGAGGGCTACACCAACATGATGTTCAAAGAGGGTAGTGATAAAGTCCTCGAAGGTGAAGGCTGGATAGTCATCAATGAAGAAAATGTATACGATTTCGGTTTTTAGAAGTGTGAAATAACCGTTTAATATCGCCCTGCCGGCTTTAACAAGGCCGACAGGGTTTACCTATGCTATGTTTTCCATTAACGTGTGAAAAAACATATGATAGGATAAGATCAAACAGAATATCTTACGTTCAGAGTATAAAGAAATTTATGTTGAGAAAGAGAGGTACGCAATGCCGGAGAGTCTGCTCAAAGCCGTTGATATTGATAAATCCTTTGTGGGTGTCCATGCTCTTGACAAAGTAAGCTTTGAAATAAAACCAGGAGAAATCCACTGTCTGGCAGGCGAGAACGGCAGCGGTAAATCGACACTGATCAAGATAATCAGCGGAGTATATAAACCGGACTCCGGGTATATGGTATTCAACGGAAAGACATACAACCAGATTACGCCTATAGAAGCCATCAGCAACGGCGTGCAGGTCATCTATCAGGATCTTTCTGTATTCTCCAATCTGACGGTAATGGAGAACCTTGCAGTGAACAGTGAGCTTGCTGAAGGAAAGAAGCTTGTTAACTGGAAGCGGATGCGGCAGATTGCTGAGGAAGCATTAGCAAAAATCAATGTTCAGATCGATCTGGATGCGTATGTCGGGACTCTGACGGTAGCTCAGAAACAGATGATCGCTATCTGCCGAGCTCTGATGTTCAATACCAAGCTGATCATTATGGATGAGCCGACCACTGCTCTGACTAAAAAAGAGGTAAAATATCTCTTTGATATCATTCTTGAATTGAAAAAACGCGGAATTGCAATCCTCTTCGTCAGCCACAAGCTAAATGAGGTATTTGAAATTTCGGAATACTTCACCATCCTGCGAAACGGTAAGCTGGCGGCGACCGGCAGCACATCAGAACTGGATTCCAAAAAGTTCACCTATTATATGACCGGCAGGGAGTTTCAGAAAAAGCACTTTATCGCAGAAAATGTATCGGAGAAACCCATTTTCGAAGCAAGACATGTCAGCAGAAAGGGTTATTTTTCTGACATCTCTTTTACCCTGCGTAAGGGAGAAATTCTTGGCATCACCGGTCTACTCAATTCCGGACGTTCTGAGCTGGCTCTTTCCATGTTCGGCATCCAGCAGATCGATGAAGGGCAGTTCTTCAAGCACGGGAAACCGCTCGGAATTACCGATCCCAAGAAAGCTATTAACAATGGTATCGGGTATGTTCCCGAAGATCGTCTGAATGAGGGGCTGTTCCTGCCTCAGAGTATAGCGGACAATGTCATTATTTCCGAAATTGACAGGCTTACCAGAAAAGGAGGAATCCTTGACAGAGAAAAGCGGCAGAAGGAGATCGATACCTGGGTGAAAGAACTGTCTATAGCTACACCTAATCCGGCCAATGCCTGTCAGACCTTATCCGGAGGGAACCAGCAGAGGGTTGTGCTGGCGAAGTGGCTTGCCTGTCAGCTCGAAATCATGATTCTGAACGGGCCGACCGTGGGAGTAGATATCGGATCAAAGTATGATATCCACGGTTTTCTGCAGAACCTGGCGAAAACCGGATTGGGTATTGTCATCATATCGGATGATCTCCCGGAAGTTGTAGAAAATTGTTCAAAAATAATAGTTTTGAAATCAGGAAATATTGCTGCTGAGCTGGATGCTGATAAAACCAATGAATCGGAAATTCTTTCCTATATGATGTGATACAGAAAATTGCAGGAGGACCAGATTGTGAATGACAAATTGCAGACATCCTTAAGAAAAGTGGGGCAGCGAAATGAATCCTACATTTTTCTCATACTCTTAGCCCTGTGCCTGCTCATTGAAATTCGGTCAGGACAGTTTTTTTCCTCGAATAATCTCGTGGACATCGCATCAGCTTTGGTGGTACCCGGGCTGTTTGCCATCGGGACAACTATGGTGCTGGTATCCGGAGGAATAGATGTCTCATTTCCCGCTCTAGCTTCTTTAAGTGTCTACGCAACAACGAAATATCTGCTGGATATCGGCTATCAGGGAGGTGTCTGGCTGCCGATTCTCATAGCGCTCGGCATCGGTGCAGTTCTGGGAGCCTTCAATGGGCTGTTCATCGGCTATTTCAGACTGCCGGCTTTAATTGTCACGTTGGGTAGCGCTAACGTGTTTAAAGGCCTCATGCAGGGAGCGCTGAATTCGAAGCAGCTCACGCTGATTCCACAGGGGATGAGAGATTTCGGTACATCCTCGCTATTTATTGCAAAAAATCCGGTTTCCGGACTGACATCACGTATGCCGACTGCTTTTCTAGCCTTTATAATAGTTCTCATGCTCGTTTTTTTCATGTTCCGCTACACCATGTTCGGCCGGGGCATCTACAGCCTTGGCGGGAATGAGGTCAGCGCACGAAGAGCAGGCTACAATGTGATACGGACCAAATTCATTATGTATATCATGGTCGGAATGATTGCCAGTCTGGCAGGCGTTATGCGTGTATGTATGATGCAGCAGGCGCATCCTACCAATATGCTGGGTATGGAGATAAATATCATCGCGGGCGTCGTGCTCGGGGGCGCATCAATCACTGGAGGACGGGGGACGCTGCTCGGCTGCATGCTGGGAACGCTGCTGATTGTAATCGTTCAGAATTCCATGATTCTGCTCGGCATACCCACTTCCTGGAAAAGTATTTTTACCGGAGCGCTGATAATCGTCGGTACGGGAATAAGCGCCTATCAGATGATACACTCAAACAGAGTCCGCAGCAGAAAGATGATGAAGGAGGAGACCGCATAATGAGCACACAAGATGCACAGAAATCTGCGAGAATTCAGCAGAACTCATTTAAGCAGAGACTTACCGGTATGCTTCCTTATGATTATCATCTGCGTCGTCTTATCTACATGATAGCCGCCTTGATGATTTTCATGGCGCTTACCCGGTTCGGCAGCTTCTACAATACCATCACATTCCAGACTATGGGCGCCCAGTTTCCCGAGTTCGGGCTGATGTCCCTGGGAATTATGCTTTGCATGATTACCGGCGGTATCGACTTGTCTGTTGTAGGCGTGGCCAATCTGACTTCAATACTTGTGGCTTTTGTACTGCTTTCTTTGACGGATACTGCCGGAAATATGCCTGGTTATGCGATTCCGCTGGTTTTTGTATTAAGTATCGGTATCGGCGCGGTCCTTGGAGGTTTCAACGGGCTGCTCGTTTCTCGCTTCAAAATCCCTGCAATCCTGGCGACCCTGGGCTCTTACGAACTGTTTACCGGGATCTGCATGGCGATGACTGACGGGAGTGCGGTAAGCAAATTCTCCCGAAGCTATTCCTATGCTGTCACAAGCCGTTTATTCGGTATACCCGTCCAAGCGCTTGTTTTTATTGCTGTAACACTTCTGATCTGGTTTCTGCTAACTAAAACAGTCTACGGTACAAAGCTCTATATGCTGGGAACTTCTCCTACAGCGGCCAAATACAGCGGTCTGAACAATAAACATCTGCTGATGAAAACACATATGCTGTCAGGAATCTGCGCGGCTCTCGGCGGTATGATCATGCTGGCCAACTATAATTCAGCTAGAGCCGATTATGGAGCAGTCTATCTGCTGCAGAGCGTGTTGATTGTCGTGCTGGGCGGAGTGAAACCGATAGGCGGCAAGGGAAAAATCAGCGGCGTTGTGCTTGCAATTGTTCTGCTGAAAATGCTGGAAACTGGACTGAACCGGTTCCCGCGTGTCAGCAGCTACTATATCTCGCTGATATGGGGCGGTGTGCTTATCCTGGTCATGGTTCTGAATTATTTTGCTGAGAACAAAAAACCGAAACCGCAGAAAGTCCAGAAGAAGTAAAAAGCGTAAAAAAACGGGAAACTATATAAAAACTGTAAAACCGTTCGAAAAAAAGGCTCCGAACCGGCTGCAGTTGCTGAAGCAGTGGGTCGGAGAGGGCGGCGGTTTCTGCATGTACAGCGGTTATCTGTCGTTTGCGGGCTTTCAGGCGGCTGCTAAATACTACAGAACGCCGATTGAAGAAATCCTCCCTGTTGATATTTATCCGTTCGATGACCGGGTGGAAACTCCTGAAGGAGCTGAAGTCGAGGTTGTGGAACCGGATCATCTGGTTCTTGACGGAGTAGGAAATAAGCGGCCTCATCTGCTGGGATATCAGGAGACGAAGCTGAAGGCCTCAGTGAAACTGCTCACGAGAACACAGCATGGGCACCCGCTTCTGGCCGTGATGGATTACGGGAAAGGCCGAACACTGGCTTGGATGAGTGATATCGGCCCGCATTGGTGCCCAAAACTGATTGTGGAGTGGAAAGGATACAATCGAATCTGGCAGCAAGCTGCCCAGTGTCTGGCTGGACGAATTTAGTACACTTTTGTACACCCTGCATAAGCTGAACCGAAAATTACTGTGTCTGGTCCTTGGGGTTACAGAACCTGATTTCCGATTTCCCAAGCACTTTTTCATAACTTTATATTAAAAAAATTTAAATTTTGATAAAAACTTAGGTGACAGTTTAATTTATTTTTATTACCTATTGATCGGGTATAATGTATTAATTTTTTCAAAACATAAAAACTACATATATCATATGTAAAGAGCTAAGAATATTTTAAAGTTAATGCACTTACCTTATTCACCAATAATCTTTATCAGAAGGCGTTTTTGCCGTTTTCCATCAAACTCGCCGTAGAAAATCTGTTCCCAGGGACCAAAATCAAGAGCGCCATCAGTTACAGCAGCCACAATCTCCCGTCCCATGATCTGGCGCTTCATATGGGCATCCGCATTATCCTCAAATCCGTTATGGCGATACTGGCTGTGGGGTTTTTCCGGTGCAAGCCGCTCCAGCCACTCTTCATAATCCTGATGCAGTCCGGGTTCATCATCATTGATAAAGACACTGGCGGTAATATGCATCGCGTTCACCAGGACAAGCCCCTCCTTGATGCCGCTCTCCCGCAGACATTTCTCTACATCTTTCGTAATATTGATCAGTTCGCGCCGTTTTTTCGTATGCATCCATAACTCTTTCTTATACGATTTCATAATTTTTTCTCCTTTTTCCTGTCATTGTTCTTTTTTGTTCTCTTTTCTCTGCAGTCCCTTTTCAGCATGTCACCAGCTTCTCTAGGGATAGTGCACCCTCTAGGTATAGTGCCATGAGCTATCCCATTCTGCAACCCCCGGCAGCGACCGGCAAACTTGAACAAGCTTTGGTGATCATATTTTGGATGTATTCTTGACACAAAACAACCTGGCTGCAGCGCATATCTCATCTGCATCAGAATTTGAAACAGGCAGTAACTCATCTTCTTTATTTGCTGCCCAAGACATGCTATTATTACGTATATTATTACGTAACTGTAAATAGCATCGTTAATGCAGCCGACAAAACGTGTACAGCGCAAAAAAAGTCTGAAGGAAGCAGAAACAGGTATGTCAAAAAAGATTGGAAGAAATGATCCGTGCCCCTGCGGAAGCGGGAAGAAGTACAAGAAGTGCTGTCTGAACAAAAAGGGAGCAGGAATATACAACTATTCAGGGAGCGGTTCTGAAAGCGGCGCAGGAAACGGACTTCGGGTTTCATCAGTGCAGGCATCCTCCATTCATGCTTCCTCTGCTAATGCTTTAAACGCACATGACACGCAGCCGGTATATGAAGACGAAGACGGTTCATTCATTCGGGAGCTGAGCAATTTTGACCTGCACATCATCCTGAATATGGCCGGCTTAAGCAGTCGGGAAGAGCTTTCCCAAGCCTACAATGAATACAGAGACTACGTCGAAACAATTACAGCTCAGCCGGGACTGATCACAGAAGATCTCCCCAGTTTCATAGAATACCTCCGTCTCGGTCGGGACGAAACCCGCAGCCTCCTGACATTTTTCCGACGAGAGCTTAGAATCCGTAGAATCTCCACCCAGGAGGAGCTGAACAGCTTCTACGAAGAGTTCGCTGTCGAGCACAATCTGAAACCGACCATCAAAAACACAAACCTCGGCCTTTCTCAGGCTCAGATGAAGCAGATCATCGAAAGTGACTTCAGCGAAATCCACGGAATTGTCAAACTCTCCGATGACCTGAACGACAATGATGTCATTGAGGCCCCATTCATCAAAAGGCTTCTCATTCTCACGGACCTGTTCCGTAAAAACAACGGCCGTCTGGAGATTACACAGGCAGGCAACCTGCGTCCGAAATACATTAATGAGATCAAAAAACACTTCTCCAGCCCCAACCCATTCGGAAGTTTCGGCAGCTTTTTCGGCGGAAACTCTAATCAGGAATCCAGTTCTCCTGAAATCAGCATCCTAAAGAATTTTCTCATTGACAGAAACTATGTCAAAAAAATGAAAACAATCCTCCGCCTCGACGAGAAGAAATGGAGCCCCTCCGAAGAAGGTTTCCTTGCGGGGGTCTACCGCGAGCTTCTGTTCTACTGCCTCGATTCATATGACTGGATCTCCAGCATCCGCAACCCGACCACAAACACAGACAAACTGCGTTTTATCCAGAAAACTGCAGCTGCATCTCTGCTGATGCTGAAGCAGCTGCCGGCTTATTTCATCTCCCCAAGTGAACTCTATCGCAATTTCTGTCTTATATTCCCCCGCTTCGACCAGCATCTCAAACCCACTGACGTCAATACGACCGATCACCGTAAAACTAAAGAACCGGCACCGCATCCCACCCACGCCGCAAAAGCGGCAACCACGCTTTCATCGAAACTGAACTACACCCTGGACTTCGGCATTGATTTGAATAATACTGCTGAAGCCGATGCTGAAATCAAAGCTGACCTGGATCCTGCTGCTATTGATGATCCGTTCGCCCTTTTTGATAACGCTGATGACCAATCCAGCCACCCTGACAACTCTGAAGAGCAGATTCCCAATGAGCAGGAATCCTCAAACGGTAACTATGCCTACCGCGACATCTTCATTGAATTTTTCGCCTTCAACGCCGGCCTCCTAGAGCAACAAAATAAAGTCGCCCTCGAAGAAATCATGAAAGAATCGGAACTGAACACCTACCCCACACCCGTTGATTCGGAACCCGAACCATACAAGCAAATCACCACAACCTCCACCCCCAAATCAGAAGCAATAAGCAGCCCTCAAAGTAAGAAATACAGTCCAACTGCTGAGGAAACGGATGAAGAGGACGATTCAATCCGGAGGATGCTCAATCTCTTATCCTCTATAACTCCTAAAGAGTACAGGGTCACTCCCCTCTTCCATCGACTCTTCCGCTGATTCGCCGAATACATATCGCATGATTCAATTCTGCCTCATAGTTCGCAGCTGCGAAATCTCCCGCGCCCGCCCAACGCCGGGTGACGTATGATCTGATTTCCAGTATAATTCATATATGAAGCAGCTGTGATGCGCTTTACATAAACAACTTCAGGGATATGCAGATCAAAAGCGGGAAAGCGACCGGCCGAGAGCCGGAAATCGGGAGTAATTGATGTCAAAAAAGATTGGAAGAAATGATCCGTGCCCCTGCGGAAGCGGGAAAAAGTACAAGAAGTGCTGCATGGATAAGGATAAAAAGAATTCAAATATTTTTCAGTTCCCGAACAGCGGCAGCACAAATGGACAGAACGGCTCGTCTCAGGGAGCTCCTGACAATCCTGATATGCAGCAGCTGCTCGACATGTTCGGCTTCAGCAGCCAGGAGGAGATGGATCGTTCCTTGAAAGACTACGAGGAGTGGGCGGAAAAAACGTTGTCACAGCCTGATATGCAGGGACAGAACATAACCTCATTTTCGGAATTCAGCGGCAGGGGAGCAAACCTCGCCACAGAGACGCTGAAAGAAATATCCGGACGCCTTTCAGAAATGGAGTTCTCCTCCAAGGAGGAGGCTGATGCATTTCTCAAGCAGTTTAATAAGGAGCACAACAGCTCGCCGCAGGATAGCTTCCTGGGGCTCAGCCCCAATCAGATGAAGAGACTTCTGCAGTCGGACTTAGTCGACCTCGGGGGTGATCTTGTCAGACTGAATGAGAAATTGCAGGTAAGTGATGTCGTCGAAGCTCCTATGCTGAAGAAGCTTCGGTATCTCTTCGATATGTTCAAAGAGAACGGAGGACGCCTGCCGCTTACCCAGTCCGGCTACCTGCGGCCTGTGTACGTAAAGCAGTATCATAAGCATTTTTATGGTGAAGACCCCATGCACACATGGGTCAAGCAGGAGAATCAAGTCAGAGACCTGGTTTTTCTCAAAGATTTTCTTACTGATTTCGACTTAATCAATAAGCGGGTAACCTTTATGGAACTTAGCGACAAAACGCAGGCTTACATAGATAAGGGCGAATGGAGCTTATTGTATATTCTGATGCTTTTTCATCTGATTGATAATATATCATGGAGTTTCTTTCTGCCGCCTCGGCTTGCTGAAATTGAGGAATTGGAGTTTATTCAGGACAGTGCGCTGTTTTCGCTGTTTATGATGAAAAAGAAGGCCGTCAATTTCATTTCTCAGCAGAAGATTTATGATTACTTCATTACAGCTTTTCCGTATTATGATCCGATACAGAATGCTGAGTTCTCTGATAACGCTTTAAAAATAAGGTTTTCTGATGCCCCTATTTTGAATATGTACAAAATATCTTACTTGAATCTTTTTCTTGATTTTTTCGCTGCTGAAGCAGGACTGATTGAGGAACGCGAGCGAGAAATCAAAAATGATCCCAACACCGCAGATTCCGATACTGAAGATATGAGCAGCTGGAAAGATCTATCTCAGGGAACTCTCACTGCTGATGGGAAACGGGTATTCAAGGAGTATCGCATCACGCCTCTGTGCAGGAAACTTTTCATCTGGTTCGATGATCCAGACTTCTGAGATTAAGATGCTTTTCCCTCCAGCAATACTCAACTCGGCATAAAGGTGCTAAAATGGAAGCTATAGTGGAAGCTATAGTGGAAGCAATAGTGTAAGCTATCGTGAAATTGAGCGGAAGTGAAAACATGCACAGATGCAAGCATACAGCAGGAGAAAGTTATGGCTAAACTGCAGATTGAGCAGCTGGGAGCACAGACCTATTACATCCCCGCCCCGACAAACATCGGCATCTTTGTAGAAAACGGAAAAGCCCTCCTCATCGACTCGGGAAACGATAAGGAAGCCGGCCGGCAGATCAATAAGCTGCTGAATGAACGGGGCTGGGAACTCAGCATGATCATCAACACCCACTCCAACGCGGACCACATCGGCGGAAACCAGTTTCT
>JAIPFS010000023.1 GCA_021736545.1 Spirochaetia bacterium
GTTCGGCGGTGTTATGAGAGTTTAGACTGCCTTTGTTCGGGAAACTGATTATATTATCAGTTTTTTCCTGTTTCCCTAGACAGCAGTTCTTGTATTTTTTTCCGCTGCCGCAGGGGCAAGGATCATTCCTTCCAATTTTCTTACCCATAAACTTTGCCCCCTTTATTTTGAATAACGCTTTGTTTTGAATAACGCTGAGCCCGATTACTTCCCTACTTACATGGAATAGCTCAGCATCTTATCCTAGCATACCTGTTTTTCCTGTGAAAGATGACAGCTTCATGAAATTTGGAAGTATGCAAAAATTTGAACAAATAATGCCAGGCTCCGGTTAATCCATAATCTTGGATTCGAAGCCTGGCATTAGTTTTATACAAATTACCAATTAATCTATCCTACTTTATTCTCCGATACGGGCGCTCTGCATTATTATGTAGAGGAACTTCGAATTTACATCTGTCTGCTCTAACAATAGACTGAGTAAATTCATAAACTTCATTATTTTCTAAATACCCTACCCGTTCAACAGCAAAAGCTAAAGTTCCTGGTTGACAATCAAGCAATTGTGCTTCCTTTTTGCTGATCTGGGCTACTTCATAACTTTCAACACCATGATGAGGAAATACTCCGCACTCTTTACTCAAGATATCGTATACAGATTCGTTTTGCAGTCTTTTTGTTGTTAAAACATTACAAATATTATACGGAATATATGTCTTTTCAAGAATAAGAGAAATATTATCCGCCTTTCTTATCCTATAGAAATAATTAAGCAGGAAATGTGACTGAGTAACTTTAAAAATTGACATTAATTCAGGAGAAGCTTCAATTACTTCAAAAGTAATAACTTCAGAACTTGGACTCATCCCTTCCATTAATGTTTGTGCTGTAAAACTATAAAGTGAATTTATATTTTTTCTGAGTTTCTGATTTGCAATAAAAGAACCAAGCCCGCGACGACGATAAATTAAACCTTCTTTTTCCAATCTCCCAAAAGCCTGACGTGCTGTTGATCTGCTTATTTCATATTTGGTACAAATTTCTGACTCTGAAGGCATTTTATCACCGGGCTGTAATTCACCGGAATGAATACACTGTTTTATAATCAGCACAAGTTGGCTATAAAGAGGGGTTTCATTCTCTCCATCTAAACTGTGCTTAAAAATCGGATTTTCCTGCAAATAGTATACTCCCTCATTTTTATTGCTTTTCATGCTAGCATAATTTATATTACTAGCATAATTGATATTATATTTAAATGTCTATTCCTTTAAACACCTTTCAATAAGTTTTATACCCTGTATTAGTAAACGCGGTATATGCAGATTACCTTTCCACTGAGATCCCTTTATTTGAAGTGCCGGACTACCATCTCTATGAAGGTACCCATACCATTCTCCAAACTCATAATCAGGAAAATGATCAAATGTCCAAGCATGCACATCTTCGTAAGCAGCTAAATATTTTTCATCTTTTGTAGTAACATAAGCAAGCAAAAGGGCATATAAGGTCTCTGTGTGGGGCCACCAATATTTCATATCCCACTCTACATGCTCAGAAGGCTTACCGTAAATATCAACAAATGAAAATAGGCCTCCATACTGATCATCCCATCCTAAAACAAAAGAAGCATCAAGGATTTCAAGCCCTAAAGATACAATATCCCAATTCCCACGATAGAGTCCTTCTTCCATGATAAACCAAGCAGTTTCAATTGAGTGGCCTGGATTAATTGTACGTCCATCTGGTGTATCAATAATTGAACCGTCAATGCCAGTGGTCTCTAGTAATGCCCCCTGATTTTTCTTAAAAAAGAAATTACGAACATCTTTTATACAGCTGTCAATTACGTTTGAGTATATTTTCCTTGATTTTTCATCTTGGGCAACATCCCGAATTACCTGTGTGGTAGACATGAGAAGCATCGATGCAGCTAAGCTTCTCATGTGCCTATTTTCTGTATAGAATTTTGACTGAAGCTTTTCAGGATGATTATATAAATCTACAATCTTTTCATACGTTTTATGTGCAAGTCTGAAAATATCTTCATCTTTAGAAGCCTTAGCATATTCACTAAACCCTAATACGCCAAAAGTCTCAGTAAACCAGTACCGCCTTTTCCGCAGTTTTTTACCTTGAGAATCGACAAGGAAAAACATTCTTCCATCGTCATCAAAACAATGGTTTTTGATAAACTGATATCCATTCTCGGCAGCACTCAACCATTCAGTTTTGTTTTCAATATCATTATACAATTTAGAAAAGAACCAAACTGATCTATTCTGAAGCCATACAGCCTTGTCTTTGCAGAGAACACTGCCATTACGATCCAAATAATGATAATAACCGCCATGCTCCCAATCAATACTGAAATTCATCCAGAACGGGATAATATCATGAAGTAATGATTTTTTATAAATGTACTGTATCTCTTCTAATCTTTCTGTATTTAATAAATTGCCTTTCCCCATCGTATTTACCTCTAATTAAGCACTCTTCTTATTACTTGAAACATCAAACCAAACCGCTAAAAGAAGAATAAGCCCTTTTACTACATCCTGCCATGCTGCGGTCATGTTCATCAAACTCATTCCATTCCCTAAGCTCGTCATAACAAGCGTACCTACCAGTGCTCCAAATAATGCACCTTTTCCTCCGCTCAAGCTTATTCCGCCAATTACACAAGAAGCAATGGTTTCTAATTCAAATAGATTCCCAGCATTCGGGGTGGCAGTAGCTAAGCGAGATGTGAGAACATTACTCGCCAGAGCCGAAAGCCCTCCCATCACAATAAATACCTTCATATATATTTTGCGAACATTTATGCCCGACAATTTTGCAGCTTCCTTATTACCACCTACTGCATATACATATCTGCCATATTGTGTTTTATTATAAATAAATGCAAAAATAAAATAGAGCGTCAGCAGAATTATTACTGGTATTGGTATACCTTGATACGAATTGAAACCAAATACCAATCCTCCAGCTAATACAATTATTGCTGTATATTTGATAATTAATATCTTTACCGATTGTATTTCAAAACCGTAAGCCCTTCGTTTATTTCTTTTCTGAATATCATAATAAATAAGCCCAACAATAAATAAAACACTAATTACCAAACTTACCCACTCTGGAAGATATTCCTGACCAAGAATTGCAAAATTCGGATTGGATACATGTATTGAACATCCCTTGGTTATAAGTACTGTCGCTCCCCGAAATATCATCATACCGCCTAAAGTAACAATAAAAGCAGGAACATCCCGATAGGCAATCCAGTATCCTTGCCAGACACCAATAAGCAGCCCGGCTATAAGTGAAATAATAATAGCTGAGATGAAATTCATTTCAAATTGCGTTTGAAGCAGAGCTGTTATGGCGCCAGTAACCCCTACCACGGAACCAATTGAAAGGTCAAATACTCCAGAAACCAGACATCCTACCATGCCAATTACAAGTATTCCTTTTATACCAGTTAAGCGAAACAAATTTGAAAGATTTCGAATAGATAAAAATGTTCCGTCAGTTAAAACTGCAAATAAGCCCCAGATAATAACTAAAGCGAAGATCATAGCATATGATCTCATTCTGCTCAGTTGATTCTGTTGTACATTTATTGGTTTAGCTTTTTTATCCTGCATTTTCTTCTCCTAAACAGATGCTGTTGCATATTTCATAATTCGTTCCTGGGTTGCTTCTTCATAAGAGAGTTCCCCAGTTAATTTCCCTTCAGACATGACAATAATCCTGTCAGCCATCCCCAAGACCTCAGGCAGTTCAGATGAAACCATGACAATGGCTACACCCTGATCTATAAGATCATTCATTATTTCATAAATCTCATGTTTAGCTTTAACATCAATACCACGTGTTGGTTCATCGAGTATCAATACATTTGGATTTGTCATTAATGCTTTTGCTACAACTACTTTCTGCTGATTTCCTCCGCTGAGACTGCTTACCAGTTGTTCCAGTTTTGAGTATTTGATAGATAGTTTTTGTGCATATTTTTCAGTGAATTGAATTTCTTTATTTTTATCAATCTGCTTAAAAAATGAGATCATATGAGGAATATTTGCGAGGGTGGAATTTCTTATGATGTCCATACTCATCACAAGCCCTTTATCTTTCCTATCTTCAACAACAAGTCCAATACCCTTGCGTATTGCATCTAATGGATTCTCAATGGATATTTCTTTTCCATTCAAAATCACCTTTCCCTGTACTTCGTACCTCTCGTAAGCTCCGAAAATCCCCATAAACAACTCAGTTCTTCCTGCTCCCATTAATCCTGAAAATCCAAGGATTTCCCCTTTACGGATGGTAAAACTAACATCCTCAACAAGCATCTTCGGAATGGCAGGATCAAACACACTTAAATTCTTTACTTCCATTACCACTTCTGACGCTGTATGTTTTTTTCTTGGGTATTTTTCAGTTAATTCTCTCCCTACCATGTGTTTGATAATACTATTCTCATCTAATGCACTTCTTTTCTCGGTAATTACGCTTTTACCATCACGCAGGACAGTAATTGTATCGCTAATCTCTAATACTCGATTAATTTTGTGAGAAATATAAAGACAAGTAATTCCCCTTTTTTTCAATGACCTGATTATATTGAAAAGAATAAGGGCATCCGAATCAGACAAAGCAGATGTCGGCTCATCAAAAATAATGATTTCAGCTTTTTTTGAAATAGCCTTAGCTATCGCAGTTATCTGCTGTTTTCCGACAGTTAAGTATTCAACTAAAGTATCAGGAGAAATTGTCGATTTCAGCTGCTGCAAGATTTGTTGTGACTTAAAACGCATCTGATTGAAATCAATTACACCATTTTTTAGTGGTTCGTTGCCCAAAAATATATTTTCACTAACTGTCATATTGGGAATCAGCTCAAGTTCCTGGTAAATAATGCTTATACCGTTTTTTTCTGCCTGTTTAATATCTTTAAACCGTTTTTCCTGATTATTCAGCAATATTCTTCCAGAATATTCACCATAAGGATAAACACCCGATAATATTTTTACCAATGTAGATTTTCCAGCTCCGTTTTCACCTACTATTGCATGTACTTCACCCCGGTTTACATGAAATCCAACTTTATGCAGTACCTCAACTCCTGAAAAATCTTTAACTATGTCTTCAAATACTAAGAAATTTTGATTTTCCATTGAATACGACTCCAATATTGATTCATTTGAAGGAAGTACTATGCATTAAAACAGCATGTACTTCCTTCACTCTATTTATTTATTCTGGCCATTCATCTTTTGGAACATTTTTGTAAACATCTTCCATTTCCTGGAGTCCTTTGCCAATAACTATATCATACAGTGTTTCAGGGGTAATCTTACTCGCAGAAAGAAGTACCGCAGGGATTGTATCCCCGCCAGCTTCAACAGTATCTTGTGCTGGAGCATGCTTTTTAGCCATTGCCAAATCAATTGCGGCATCAACAGCTGCTTTTGCTACAATATCATGCTCAAAAAGCATGGTCATGTTTTGTGTCCCCTCTGCTATACGCTGCAGTGCTGAAAGGTCACCATCCATTCCTGTAACATATACATCACCTGCCAAACCTTGAGCTTTTAACGCCTGGATACAAGCACCTGCCATAGTATCATTTTCTACTAAAACAGCCTGAATATTATTTCTATGCTTGGTCAGAGCGTTTTCCATATTATTCATTGCATTTTCTGCAGACCATGTATTAATGTGCTGTTCATATACTACTTCAATATCGCCGGAATCAAGTTTAGGCTGAATCACGTTATAAAACCCTTCTTTTAATTCGTAGGAAACATTATCTCCAGAGTCCCCAGCAATGATGACATAATTACCTTCCGGGACACTGTTTATGGCACATGTTGCCATATCTTCACCAATTTTCGTAAAATCATAGCCAACAAACATTGACAGGCCTTTATTATTAATCATGCGCAAATAAGAAATGACAGGTACACCAGCTTCTTCTGCTGCTTTTATACTAGAAGACATGGCATTAACATCCTGTGGACCAATAATTAGACAATCAACACCTTGAGTAATCAGATTGTCAATCTGCCGATTTTGCGCATTAGAATCTGTATCCGCATCCTGAACAATGAGTTCAATTCCAATTTCATCGGCATATGAAATTGCAATATCCTTTTCGATTGCCCACCTTTCCTCGCGCAATGTCGGGAAAGAGAATCCAATTACTACATCCTCTTTTGTCTTAACTGCTGTTTTCTCTTCCTGTTGTCCTTCAGCACAGATAAGAAAACTAGGAAGAACCAATAAAATTGCAAATACTAGCACTGGTAATGATTTTCTCATTACAAACCTCCATGTATTTTTTTGAACAGACATTGATATGTTAAATCAGCTGTTCATCCATTAATATATCAGCAACCCAACGAGCTGCAGTACCAACTATACAAGGGCATACATATTCATGAGCCCCTGATTCTCCAAAAGCTCTTTTTTGTCTCTCATCCCGGAGCAGAAAAAATTCTCCAAAAACTTTTTCATGGATATCTCTTCCAATAACACTTCCATATGTTTCTATGTACTTATCATGCAGACGCTGTGCCATATCAAAAGACTTATACTGGTTTTCTTTGTCATTATAGAAATATTCATAGCTTCTACCGATAAATGTACCCATATAAAGAATTCCCCCGGAGTAACCTCCGCAAGAGCTGTCTCCACACTGTGCCATTCCTCCGGAAAGTGCTGTTGCCGCTTTAAATAAACTACTGTTAATCGGTTTTATACTCTTACTTAATCCATATAGTGTACATTGAGCACATCCATGATATTTTACTTCTGCCTGATATGCTGCTTCATAGATACTTGATATTCTGCGGACATACTCAGCAGAATAATATCGTCCGAATTTTTTGGCAGAAATACGCTGGTAATGTTCATGAATTAGTTGAATAAGATCCGGCTGCCTATCCAGAACAGTATATTTCTTTACTGCATAAGGCAGTCCTACTTCATCAGCATAATCTGAAATTTCAGATGCAAAATTGTCTGATGATCCTTTCTGTAAAAACAGCATTGCTATTACAGCCGAAAGAGAATAGGGAAGTTTTCCGATTTTTCTAACTTCCAGGGCCGCCTGAATGAGCTCATCCAGGAAATATACCGTCTCCTGTTTTTTTTTCTTTTCACCTTCATCCGAGTAGTTCTGTCGCTCAAGAATTTCCTGCTGGATGTTTTCTGTTAAGAAATCAGTCAGCTCCTCTCTTAAGTCGAGTTTCTTACCCAATACAGATATCTGCTTTTTAGATGTATTTTTTTCTAAACCCATATGAGAACCCGGCATTTATTTCTCCTCCAACTTACCTTCATTCTCTCTTTTTCTGCATTCTTCAAGTATAGCTTTGGTTGCAGTAGCTCCGAATCTTACTGCTCCAGCTGCTCTGACATCCAAGGCAGCATCTAGAGTTCTTACTCCACCAGCCGCTTTAATCTTCACCTTCTCGCTGCATGAAGATCTCATGAGTTTCAGATCATGGATTGTTGCCCCTCCTGTTCCGAATCCCGTTGAGGTTTTAACAAAATCAGCTCCAGCAGTCTCAGCTAATTCGCATCCTTTTTTTATCAGTTTGTCATCCAGATAACAGTTCTCTAATATTACTTTTACAAGAGCATCATGTTCATGGGCTGCAGAAACTACTTCTTCAATTTCCCTTAAAACATATTGATAATCCTGCGAAAGGAGTTTACCGATGTTAATAACCATATCTAGTTCTATGGCCCCATTTCGAATTGCATCCATGGCTTCAGATACTTTAATGTCCTTTGTATGTGCACCATGGGGGAAGCCAATAACTGTAGTAACTTTAACCTCAGTTCCATTTAACATCTCTGATGCTAATCTGACATCACAGGGGTGAACACAAACGGAAATTGTGTTATACGCTTTAGCCAATTCTAATCCTTCTTTGATCTGGTCCTGTGTCAAATTAGGTTTAAGCAGCGAATGGTCGATCATTTTTGCAATATCTTCAGTTTTCATCCTCGAACTCCTTATGTATCAAATGTATGTAACGTTTATAATATATGTAATATTATAATTCGGTTTCATAAAATGTCAATGATGAATTCCATGTTTTTACATTTTGTTTTTTGAAATTAGATTTTGTAATGAATAGTGTATTTCAGTGTCTAAGCTCTTTCTAACTAAATTTACTGTTAGAATGAAAGCTCTGCTTAATTTTGAAGCGAATGCATGTACGGTTATCTACCCTGTTTACGAATTAGTGGATAGGTATGAAGAACAACATGTCTTGCAGGACCAGTATCTCCGCTCAATCTGGCTTGAGCAGTTGAAATAGAGTGGTTTATCATATCATTCCAAGGGATTGCCATTGTGGAAAAGTTCATCTCTTCAGAAACAGGCATATTATCAAAGCCCATAATCATCGGCGGTTTTACTCCAAAACTGACACAGTAGTCAAAAACTGCAGAAGCAAGCTTATCATTACAACAAAACACAGCAAAAGATTCAGCTTCCTTCTGGTTAAATAATTCAATAATCCCTGGAGCTTTTTGATAAGCATCATTATAATGCCATGATTCTGCATATACCGTGTACGCTTCAGGAATGGCATCAATAAAACCTTCGGCACGTTTTCTGCTTCTAGAATCATCTTCAGGACCAGCAAAAAGAATATACAAATTCTCAGGAAAGCTTTCATTTAAAATTTGCCCTGCGGAAAAGCCGCCGGAATAGTTATCTATTGTAATGCTGTCTACCCAAATTGATGAAAGTCCCGGTTCAGGCTCATCATTTAACAAAAAGCCGTACATACTCTTCTTATAAAGCTGCTTCTGCAGAAAACCAGTATTCAGCATAATCGGATACAATTCATCTGCAAGTTCTGCGGAAACATCTGCATCAACAATATGATAGGGTATCTGCAAAGATGAAAGCTGTTTCTCCAGTTTATTCAGCAGATAAGCGCTATAGCTGGATTCTATGAATGCACGCTCAGAAACATACAATCCGACTGCTTCATAAGTTTTTAAACTGCCTTTAACAAATGATCCAGATTGTTTTTTTCGCCCAAGATATCCCTCCTCCTCAAGCTCCTTAAGCAGCTTATGGGAAGTCAAATAACTGATATTGAATAAAGAGGCTATTTCTCGATTTGATAAGAATCTTTCTCCACTTTTATAGAATCCAGATTCAATACGGTCAATGAGTTTCTGCTTAACCCTAGTTACCTTTTCAGTTCTTGATTTGGGCAAAGAATTAGTATCTCCTCTATTAAAAGAAATTAATAAAAACTCTGAAGAAGCGCTAAATCACTTCTATAAGAATCACAAGCTTCCTTTACTAGGGGCTGATCAATTAAAGCCCTCACCTGTTCAGGAAATATGAAACCTGACATTATACCTTGCTCCGCATAAAAGCTGATATCTGTAGCATTGTATATACCAGTACATATTTCTACTTCAAGATTCTGCGAATCAATGATTCTCTGCATACGAATAACTTCTTCGATCTTTGATGAAATACCCGCCTGCTGTATCATTCTGCTGTAAGGTGCTACCGCAACAGCCCCAGCCGCAGCTGCTAAAAGCATCAAAGGAGCCGTGGGTACAATCGTTGCCATTGCAGCACTGCCCTGATCAGTAAGAGTTCGAATAACGCGGAGGCCCTCGGGACTAGCAGGAACTTTTATATGCATTTTCTCCGAATCAAGCTCCAGCATCATTTCAGCCTCTTTCATCATCTCTTGATATGAACCATCACCAATTTGATAATACAAATAATCAGCAATGGTGCAAAGTCCTTTAAAAATAGTCCGCGGGTCATCTTTTTCCTTTGCCACGACAGCAGGATTCGTTATGATACCTTCAAAAAAACCTAAAGATAAGAGTTCTTCCGCCTCTTTCTGATTTGCTGATGCCAACCAAAATTTCATTTTCTTTCCTCCTCTCTAAAATTATTACAATTTTGCTATAAGTTTCTTATAATCTTCGAATACTTTCTTTTCACGCTGCAGCATGTCATCAATATGATCAGAAACATTATGACTAGGATACATGGTAAGCTGAAAACCGCGCCTTTTTAGTAATTTAGCAGTTTCTGAGACAAGGGTATTCATAATAATAAGCGCTGCTGCAGTTGAAGCTCCTCCGGAAAGTTCTCCATCTCCGATTTCAACTATAGCGTCATGTGCCGGTACGCAGGTATCAATTACACAGGATACTGCATCATCCAAGCGTTTATTCATTGGCGGCTTCGGTTTCTGGGTATGAGCATGTGACAAAGACATAACAGCAATTACAGACATCCCAATTTTCTGCGCCTCTTCGGCCAATTCTATCGGTAAAGCATTAATTCCGGAGTGAGAAAAAACAATCAAAGTATCTTCAGCAGTAAACCTGTAGTTTTCAAAAATAACTTCTGCCAACCCCGATGTCTGCTCAATAAATGACATTTGTCTCTGTCCGCCTTTTCCAATAACAAAACCATTGAATCCCAATACAGGTTCTGTAATTTGATGAAAACCTACAAAAGAACCGATACGCGGAAAAGCTTCCATACAAGGTAAAGCACTATGTCCAGCACCAAATAAATTGACAATCCTGCCTGCTTGAATCGTATCGGCACAGATATTCACCGCCTTTTTAATGCTCTTATTATTCTCTGAAACAATATTATCAAGTATACTCTGTATACCTTCAATAAAAGATACAGCCATAAAGTTCTCCTCTGCTAAAAAAATTATAGTAGACGTTTTCAATTTTGTAAACTATAATATACCAGTAAAGTTTATTTTTGATATATTATAAAAAATCAAGGAGCGAGATATGAACACCTATTATCTTGGTCTGGATATGGGCGGCACAAACCTTAAAGCAGCTGTTCTCGACAAACACCTGCAAGTAATAAAAACATTTTATTGCAAACCGGAAAATGGTAAATCCACACGAGAAATGTGCGCAGCTGAATGGAAAAAACTGATAAGCCCACATCTGAGAAAACTCGAAGATGAGTATCATGAAATACCATCCGCATTCGGTATATCCACACCGGGCATACCGCTGAAAGATCATTCGGCTATCGGTCATATGCCTGAACGACTTACAGATATACAAGGATTAAACTGGAGTTCATTATTGGATTTTTCAGGAACAATATATGCTATTAATGATGCAAAAGCTGCTTTCTTGGCAGAAATACAATCCGAGGAGCTGAAAAATAAAAAAAACATCTGCATGCTTACCCTTGGAACCGGTGTAGGAGGAGCTGCCATGGTGGATGGCATTCTTTTGGAGGGTCACATAGGCAGAGCTGGTCATCTTGGAAATATCAGCGTTGATATGGACGGAATGAAGTCCTTGACAAATGTTCCAGGAGCACTGGATAATCTTGTTGGCAACTGTCAGATTAAAGAAAGAACTCAGGGTTTGTACAAGGATCCACTCGATCTGGAAAAAGATTATGCTGCTGGAAAGACTATTGCTGTTGAATACTGGCTGAAAATGATTAAAGCTCTTGCTGTGGGAGCAGCTTCTCTTATTAATGTACTGGATCCTGAAGTTATCATTCTAGGCGGCGGCATTGCAAATGCCGGTGATAATCTTATGAAACCCTTAAAAGCATACTTAGATCTTTATGAATGGCGTCCGTACGGTACCCCCACCAAAATTATATTTGCATCGCAAGGTAACTTTTCGGGGGCGATTGGAGCAGCAATATTTGCTAAGACATGGCAGAATCAATCTTCTGATACAGATAGCAGACTAAAAATCAGATAAAAATATTTGCACATATACAGATTCTCTTATTAAATGTACCTTAAAGGAAAGAACTTCTGAAATTCAATTTCTGCTGATACTTCCGTCATGCCTTTTCTAAAAAATATTTAGTACCAACTATGATTTCTTAACATAATAATACTTCAGTGCATGAACAACATATAAGCAAAGAGCCAACAGCATAAATTGAATCAGTAGAAGCTTTAAAATATGAAAAATTCCAACTTAGCCAGGAGAAAACCATGCCGAAAAAAACGGAAAAGAAGGACAACTCAGATAAGCAGGATGCATCCTTCTACACCTCCATATCCCGTTTCTATGACCACATATTCCCCTTTTCGCCGCAGCAGCAGCGCTTCATTATGAAGCATATACAGAACCCGGAAACAGCCTCACTCCTTGAAATAGGCTGCGGAACCGGTTCACTCAGCCTTGAACTATCCCGCAGATGCCGCTTCTGTGAAGGCATCGACCTGGATGATACCATGATCAGAATAGCTCAGCAAAAGCTGGAATCAAATAGAACTAGACAAGAAGCATCGGAGCCGGAAGCATCAGAAAAAAACAAAGAAGCCGCAGCCAAGATCCCCCGGAGAGCCGGGTCCTCACATTCCGCCTCACATTCCGCCCCACATTCCGCCTCACTTTCATCCCCATTTTCAACCTCACATTCAGCCAACCACCGCGCCGAATTCCGCGTCCTGAACATGATGAATATCGCATCCGCTTTCAAAGCCGAATCATTCACCCTCATATTTT
>JAIPFS010000024.1 GCA_021736545.1 Spirochaetia bacterium
AGGTATCAATACCCCAGGGCAAGCCCTGGACCCAGGAGGCTTCGCCTCCTTTGCCGCCCCAAGGGGCGGGGTATTTCTCCTTGCGTTCCCTGCTCTCGCTCGGGAATGGAACCTTCTCATTGCTTCCGCTCCTCTCGCTCCGTTTGGGAATAAACTTGTAAGAAGGATTTTTCTGTTTAATTCAATTTGTTTTTATACAGGAAAAAAAATTCCTAAGATAGAAACTGAGATGGTTGAATCAGTGAGATTAAGAGAAATGAGAACAAATTTGAATAATGCTTATCGTTTGAAAAAAGATTTCATGCTTTCGATATCGGGATCAATAGATCGGGGAATTTCAACTCTGCCTCTGAATATATCCATGTCCTTGAAGCCGATTCCTGTAAGCAGTACAAGAATATCAGCATCCTCTCCGTATGTTTCTTTAAGATATTCTTTGTCATGCAGGAAACCCGCCCAGGAAGCTGCTGCCGCCGGTTCAACAAAAATCCCGGCCTCTTTTGACAGTTCCAGCTGGGCGGAAAGTATGGCATCATCAGTTACTTCAGATGCCCAGCCGCCATTTTCAGTAATTGCTTCGGCTGCATATATACCGCTAGCCGGGGAACCTACGGAGATTGAATCTGCAATAGTAGATACTGCGGGTAGATTTCGATATTCACCACTTTTCCAAGCCTTGCTTATGGCATTGCTCCCTTCAGACTGGCAGCAGACAAGCTTTGGTAGATTTGATATTAATCCAGCATCTTGAAGATCTTTAAAGCCTTTATGTATTCCGGAATAAATTACTCCGTCCCCAACAGGAACATAAATAATTTCAGGAATATCTCTGCCATATTGGTTGAAAATCTCAATCGAAACACTTTTTTTACCTTCAACTGTCATAGGATTATAAGCTGTGTTTCTATTTATCCCTCCGAAAAGCTCCGTGTAGGCAATTGATAATGAGAAAGCTTCATCATAGCTTCCTTTTACCGGTACCACGGAAGCTCCAAAGAGTACTGACTGCATAAGTTTATTTTCAGGGGCAGTTTCCGGTACAAAGAGAACTATATCAAGACCATATGCAGCTCCGGCACATGCCATTGCTGAACCAGCATTTCCAGTGGATGCCAAAGCAACGCTGGATTCGTTGAAATGAACAGCTTGGGCGGCAATCAGTTGTGATGCTCTATCTTTAAAAGAACCTGAAGGATTATTTCCTTCGAGTTTGCAGAAAACATGAGAAAAACCATATTTATTAAGCAAATTATCCGGTTTAACTAATGGAGTATTTCCCACTGGATACACATCAGGAGTTGGAACAGTATAGGGAAAGAAGTCAAAAGGGGTGACGGATTCTTTATCCCTCAGAGAAAGGAGTTCTTCTTTATTGTAAATGATATTAAGATTTCCTATGGAAAAATGGTCTTTGGGGGTTTTGCTGGAACATTCAGGACAGGTATACAGTATAGAATCTCCGGGATATTCTTTTCCGCAATTTTGGCAGACATAAGAAAAATTCATAATAATGTTCTCCTCTGTAAAGATATCTGCAAAGATAATTGTTTGTAGTTCAGGTATTCAGATTTTCAAGCTGGATAACCTGATGCTGAAACCTTTAAAGACATTTTAAAATAAATACTGCGTAAGTTACAATGAAATGCTGAAATGAATTTGAAATCCCCTGATACATGATGTGCTTGTATCAGGGGACTTTTTAAAGTAAATGCTTAAAATTTCTAGTTCACTATTTCAGTTAGCTCTTAATTAACAGGCAATAAGAAGCAATCAAGTTTTTAAACATGGAGAAATTTTCAGTCTTCCAGAATTCCTACTTCTTTATTGAAATCAGTAATCAGAGAATCAATCTTTGGAGTCAGTGCCTGGATATTCGTCCAATAATCTCTGTCATACCATTGTGCATTTAATTCATCAAGGTTTTTACCCTGCTGTTCAATCCAAGTATAGTATTTTAAATTATGAATACGCAGCTTATCATAGTAACCAAGTTCTTCAACATTATCAGTCTTTTGACTCATGAGTGAGGATGCATAAATACGTGCTGCATCTTCATTGGTAAAATGACCAAAATTATTATGCATTTCCTTAACACGGGAACCATACAATTCGATTGAATCAGTAAGAACCGTTACTATGATATCATCTTCCTCCATTTCATAGTACTTAGCCATTTTAATAGCACCAATAACATTACCTATTCCGGAAATTCCCCAAAGCTCAAGCTGATCAATAGTTTCCTGGGGTACTCCTTTTTTCAGCAGAAATTCTTTCCCTTTTTCTTCATTGAATAGTCGCAGGATGTCCATACAGTCATTATCATCTATAGCTACAACCATATCAGTGTTTTTGACATTATGGATCCACGGTACATGTTTATCGCCGATACCTTCAATACGATGGCCTCCAAAACCGTTTCTCATGAGAGTAGGACACTGTAGTGCCTCTGCAGCTGCTAATTTAATATGCGGATAGAGTTTTTTCAGATAATCACCCGCTGCAAGGGTTCCACCGGATCCGGTTGCTGTCAAATATCCTCTCACTCGTTCCGGGGAGGGTGCTTCCTTCTTCAGCATCTCTTCAATAGCATTTGCTGTTATTTCATAATGCCAGAGATAATTACCGAATTCATCAAACTGGTTGAAAATTACTATATCATCACCCCGTTCTGCAGTCAGTTCATGACATTTGTCAAAGATTTCCTTAACATTGCTTTCACAGCCGGGGGTGGCAATAACTTCTCCAGCCACCGATTTTAACCATTCAAATCTTTCCTGACTCATCTCTTCAGGAAGGATGGCTATTGAATCGCATGCTAATAGAGCTGAGTTATATGCTCCGCCTCTGCAGTAGTTCCCTGTGGAGGGCCAAACTGCTTTCTGTTTTGTAGAATCAAAGTTACCAGTTACTAAAGAAGGGGCAAGGCATCCATAAGTAGCTCCTACTTTATGAGCACCCGTGGGGAACCATTTCCCCACTAAAGCTAAAATTCGTGCTTTGGTACCAGTTAGGGAACTAGGAAGTTCTATATAATTAACATCGCCGAAAGTCCCTCCCTGCTCGGTGGGTTCATTTTTCCAAGTAATCCTGAACAAGTTTACTGGGTCAACATCCCAAAGACCAGTCTTGGACAGTTTCTTCTTAATTGAATCAGGCACAGAGTTAGGATCCTTCATTTCAGCAAATGTAGGGTAAACAATGGATCTTTCACGACATCTTTGAGCATTTTTCTCTTTTACGTCGGGATTCATAGTTAAATCGATCATGTATATCTTTCCTCCGAATTTACTTCTACAGAAATATTAGAATAAAAAAATGAAATTAATACAAAAAAACAAGTAAAAAATTTTGCAATAATTAATTAATATAATATCCCTGTATATTCTCTATATACTAAAAAATATGATACGTCAAGAAAAATTGCTGCAAAATTTCTATTTTTCAAAAACAGTATAGTACATATTTCTTTTTCGTTTCAATTCTAATTATTGTTGCAGAATGTTGCGTTTTTTGGTTGACAGAACCGTGTGACAGGGTAAAATAAAAAAAGAAAATGGAAGTAGGCTATATCAAAAGTTTACCATATCCAATCAGGAGATTATATGAGTGATATTATGAGACCCGTTCCTTTTACAGAGCTCTTGAAAAGAGTATTTATGGAATATCGTCAGTCAAACACGATTTTCGGTATAGATAAAGAAGATTTTTTTATTAAAAGAAATGAGAAAGAAGTCTCCATTCTCAACCAGACTTGTGTTACTCCTGTAGGGCCTGCAGCTGGTCCGCATACACAGCTTGCACAGAATATTATTGCATCTTATCTTGCAGGGGGCAGATTCTTTGAATTAAAAACTGTTCAGAAACTTGATCATCTTGAAATAGAAAAACCTTGCATTGATGCTAGAGATGAAGCTTACAATGTTGAATGGTCGACAGAGTTTACCCTTGAAAAAGCTTATGATGAGTATGTAAAAGCCTGGATAATTCTTCATGTTTTAGATGCCGTTTTTCAGGAGAGGTATACAGGAGAGCCCTCCTTTATTTTCAATATGAGTGTGGGATATGATTTAGAGGGAATTAGAACTCCAAAAATGCAGCATTTTATTGATGGAATGATTGATGCCGAAACTCAGGGTGTCATGGACTCTTATATAAAGCAGTTGCAGGATATACTTGAAAAAAGTGATTTAATTGAAGGACTTTTCAGTAAAGAGTTTATTAATCAGAATCTTGAATCTGTGAAAAAACGAATAGATTCAATCTCCTATTCAATTTCACCTTCTTTAACTTTGTCCACTATGCATGGCTGTCCTCCTGATGAAATTGAATCCATCTGTAAGTATATGCTTTCAGAAAAGAATCTTGATACTTTTGTAAAACTTAATCCTACACTACTGGGCTACGATAAGGTTCGCGAAATTCTTGACAGCCTCGGTTATGATTATCTTCACATCAGCAGAGAATCTTTTAACCATGATCTTCAATTTAATGATGCTGTTTCCATGATTAAGCGCCTTCGTGAAACCGCTGATAATGCAGGAAAAAAATTCGGTGTGAAACTTTCCAATACTCTTGGTTCAGTAAATGATCAGGGAGTGCTTCCCGGCGACGATATGTATATGTCAGGAAGAGCCTTGTATCCTTTGACAATTCATACCGCTTCAAAATTATCAGATCATTTTGATGGTGAATTACGGATTTCTTATTCCGGAGGAGCGAATGTACGGAATGTAAGAAAATTGTTTGAAGCTGGAATACGCCCAATTACAGCTGCTACAGAGTTATTAAAACCTGCCGGTTATCTCAGACTGGCTGATATGGCTGAGGAGATTGAAGAAAGTGAAGATTGGGATGTTTCACTTGTGGATAATGAAAAACTTAGATTATTAGCAGAGGAATCATTAACAGAGGATTACACGCAGAAATCATATCGCGGTGAAGATATAATAAGCACAGGGGATGCCTTGCCTCTGCTTGACTGCTATATCGCTCCATGTACTGCTGCCTGTCCAATACATCAGGATGTACCTGAATATATATACTTAACTGGACAGAAACGTTTTGCTGAGGCACTTGAAGTTATTTATGAAAAGAATGCTCTCCCAAATATTACTGGTCATATTTGTGATCATCAATGTATGTACAATTGTACAAGAATGGATTACGAAGGAGCCGTTGAAATTAGAGAAATGAAAAGAGCTGCAGTTGATAACGGTTTTGAAGATTATATGAAATTATGGAAAAAACCTGAAAAGAATGGCATGAAAGCGGCAGTAGTAGGAGCCGGACCAGCAGGACTTTCTGCAGCTTATTTTCTAGCACAGGCAGGTTTTGAAGTCAGTGTTTTTGAGCGGGAAGAGCATGCCGGAGGGGTTGTTCAGTATGTAATTCCTTCATTCAGGCTGCCTCAAAAAGCTATAGAAGATGATATTGAATTTATAAAGGCGCATGGTGTTACGTTCCATTTCGGGGCAGATGTTGAGCAAGTTTCTAGACAGAACCTCCTGAAAGAGGGATATGATTATCTCATTTATGCCGTTGGAGCGGAAAAAGATAACACTATGAGAATTGATGGAGATACTGAAGGCTTAATTGAATCTCTGTCATTCCTTAAAAATTTTAGAAAAAGTTCATCTTCTTTGGAGCTCGGCAGCCACGTACTGGTTGTCGGCGGCGGAAATACAGCCATGGACAGTGCCCGTGCCGCTGTTACAGTTCCTGGTGTTGAGCAGGTAAACCTCGTATACCGCAGATCCCCCAAAGAAATGCCGGCGGACTTAGAAGAGTATGAAAATGCCGTAAAAGATGGAGTGAATTTTTATTTTCTTACAAATCCCGAATCGTTTGACAGATATAATAGAACTGTTACATGCCGGGTGATGAAACTTGGAGCTCCTGACAGCAGCGGACGCAGGCGACCGGAAAAAACTGATAAAACTGTAACTATTACAGCCGATACAATAATTACTGCGGTAGGAGAAAAAGTTGATAGCGATATGCTCAAGAATATCGGATTACCTGTGGACGAAAAGGGTTGGGGAATCGTTTCTGAGGATTTGGAAACACCGATAGAAAATGTATATCTCATTGGAGATGCTCAGACTGGTCCGTCTACGGTTGTCCAATGTATTGCTGCAGCAAGAAAAGCGTGTGATTCGATTATAGAAGATGTGATAGGTTCAGAAGCCGCTGGGAATGCTGCAGGTGATATTCAGGATTTCATATCAGATGAGTACTCTTCAGCATCAGATCCAACAGCATCAAATAATGAAAGTGTTGATCATGGAGAAACAGAAAGTGATGAAAGTAGTTTTCATGATTATGATGCTGTTACTGAACTGGAAGAGGAAGAGAATGCCTTTTTCAAGGAAATTAGAGATAAAAAACGAGGATTCCTGCCGTCAATTTTTCCGGAGAATCTACGTATGGATAATAATGCTGATGGAGAATTTGCTGAACGTGAAGCGGCTCGATGTCTGGAGTGCTCATATATATGTAATAAATGTGTTGAAGTATGTCCGAACAGGGCTAATATCGCAGTAGATGTTCGGGATTTGGAAATGTTTGATAATCCTTTTCAGATAATTCATATTGATGGGTACTGTAATGAATGCGGTAATTGTGCAACTTTCTGTCCATGGGAAGGGAAACCGTATAAAGATAAATTTACCTTGTTCAATCTTAAGGAAGATTTTGATAATTCTGATAATTCAGGTTTTATAGTTTCGGAAAACGATGTACTGATTCGATTACATGAAGAAGAATTCAGTTTCAGGTTAAATGAAAAGGGTCTTATTAACAATGAGGGAAATACCAGTTCCGTGCCTGTAGAGATAACCGAGCTGATCAATCTCATCATTGTTGAACATGCGTATCTGCTGGGCAGCTTGAATACCTAGAAACTTTGGTTCAGCTTACTAAGAATAAAGGCTTGTTGGGAATAATGGGAAAAAGACTAGATGTAAAATCTTGTTTAACTCTGAAAAGCATTTCGATCATTAGATAATATTTTTGGAGTATAGGAGAGCTGTATGATTATAATAAAGAATATTGATGCCATGCAATTTGATCCCCCTGCAGTTTTGAATACCATTGATGTAGTTATCAAGGGTCATGAAATATATGATATTGGTAAAGATGCTGCTGAATCATACATTGCGGCTGAAACTGATACAATAATTGATGGAACAGGGCTCCTGCTGTATCCTGGGCTTGTCTGTTCCCATCACCATTTTTATTCCGGCTTATCCCGCGGAATATTAGCAAATATTGAACCCACACCGGATTTTATATCAATTTTAAAAAATCTTTGGTGGAAGCTTGATAGAACATTAGATGAAGAAGCAATCTATTATTCATCCTTGATCTGTTCATTGGATGCTATAGCCTCAGGAACTACAGCTGTGATTGATCATCATGCAAGTCCTCATTGTATTTCAGGATCACTCCGAGAAATAAAACGTTCATTTGAAAAAACCGGTTTACGCGGAATGACTTGCTATGAAGTAAGTGGGAGAAATTCCGGTGAAGATGAAATAAAAAACGGCATTGATGAAAATGTATCCTTTGCTCGGATGATAGACGAAGAAAAATCAAGAGATGAATGGTCAGGTCTAGTAGAAGCATCCGTAGGCGGTCATGCTCCATTTACAATTTCAAACACCGGCTTATCCGCTTTAAAGACGGCATTGGATACAACTAAACGCGGCCTCCATATACATGTTGGTGAAGGGAAATATGATGCATCCTGGTCTCATCACCATTACGGGCAGGATCTTATAAAGCGTTTGGATGATTTCGGACTGCTTGACAGCAAATCAATAGTTGTTCACGGTGTCCATCTTTCAGGAAAAGAGATAGAGATTCTGAATGAAAAAAATGCATTTCTTGTCCATAATGCTAGATCAAATATGAATAACGGCATTGGTTATAATAACAAGCTGAACCAGGTTAAAAATACTGCTTTGGGTACAGATGGAATCGGGGCTAATATGTTTGAAGAATTTAAACATGCATTTTTTAAACATAAAGATGCCGGCGGTCCTTTGTGGCCTGATGATTACTTGAAATTCTTATCAAATGGAAATGAGATTTTAAACAGGTATTTCCCTTACTCTTTTGGAAAACTGGAAAAGGGTTATGCAGCAGATGTAGTAATTGCGGATTACAGGTCTCCGACACCGCTCTCTAAAGAGAATATCGCTGGGCATATGACCTTCGGGATGTCTTCCGATATGGTAAGAACCGTTATTATACATGGTTCGCTTGTAATGAATAATCGTGAATTTCCTTTTGACACAGCACCAATTTATGAAAAAGCACAAAAAATAGCAGTGAAATTGTGGGATAAAATGAATTCCCTTTAAATAAAATACCATACTGCTGAATCAGTATGAAATGCAAGGAGATATGAAAATGGAAGTGAGTAAAGCTATAGCGGAGAAAGCAAAAGAATATAGGATGTTTGCTGCTGAAACCCTATCAAAAATGGTTAAAACAAAATCCTACAGCAGCAAGGAAGAAGATGTCTGCCGTCTTATTAAATCCATGTGTGAAGATGCAGGTTTTGATGAAGTCCGTTTTGACGGCCTCGGAAGTGTAATCGCTCGTGTAGGAAATGGACCCAAATCTATAGCTTTTGATGCGCATATAGATACCGTGGAGGTAGGAGATGAATCTCAATGGAATTTTGATCCCTTTTCCGGTGAAATAGCAGACGGTCTAATCAAAGGGCGAGGGGCTTCTGATCAGAAAGGCGGAGCGGCTTCAATGATTACGGCTGGTAAAATACTGAAGGATTTAGGCTACGACGGAGAGTATTCTATCTACTTTACTTTCACAGTTATGGAAGAGGACTGCGATGGTATGTGCTGGAAGTATCTAATAGAGGAAGAGGATTTCAAGCCGGATTTTGTTGTATCTACTGAACCGACAAGCTGCAGATTATATCGGGGGCACCGAGGGAGGATGGAGATGGTCGCCCGGTTGAAAGGTGTTTCCTCCCATGGATCTGCCCCTGAAAGGGGAGAAAGTGCAGCTTACAAAGCAGCGAGAGCTGTTCTAGCCATGGAAAAATTAAATGAGGATTTACAGCCTGATGAAGGAAATTTCCTTGGAAAAGGAACCATTGTGGTTTCTCAAGTAGATGTAAAAGGTCCTTCTCAATGTGCTGTGCCGGATCAAGCGATGATTTATCTTGATAGACGTTTAACTTGGGGAGAGGATAAAGATCTCGCCATTTCACAGGTTAAGAAGTACATGGCCGAGGCTATAGGTGAATCTGAAGCTTCGATTCAAGTGGAAATGCCATGGTATACCAAGAGAGGCTGGAAAAACACTGATTACGGGCAGGAGTTATATTTTCCCACATGGAAAATACCGGAGGATCATGAAATTGTAAAATCCGGTGTTATAGCTTACGAAAAACTCTTTGGAAAAGCACCAGCAGTAGATAAATGGACATTTTCAACCAATTGTGTAGCCACCACAGGACGACATAAGATTCCAGCAATAGGCTTTGGCCCGGGGGATGAAAACCAAGCCCATGCTCCTAACGAAATAAACCGAATTGATGATTTGGAAATTTGTGCAGCATTTTATGCCATGCTGCCCTATACGATGGAGTAATTAAGCTATTATATTTATAGCGGAGGCAGTAGAAAATATGACAAAAAATATAAGTGATTCTGTTCGCAGAGTAGATGCTGTAGAAAAGGCCGGAGGGTATGCGGAATACCTTTCGGACCTCTCCTTTGAAGGCTTATTATATGGACGTCTGGTCAGGGCTGAAATTAACAGGGGTTACATTAAGCAAATACATCTTCCGGATTTACCTCCGGAATATTTTTTTATCAGTAAAGATGATATTCCTGAAGGCGGTATAAACAGCATCCATATGATTAAAATGGATTGGCCTGTTTTTGTTGACAGAGAAATACTTTTTTATGGGCAGACTATTGGCATGGTGGTGGGTCCGGATAAGGCAGAAATTCTTGATATTATCAATGGTATATCAATTGAATATGAAGAAACTGAAGCTGCTTTCACTATAGAGGAGGGACTGTCTTTAAAAGGAGGTCCCATCCATGAAGAAAATAATATTTATGCTGATTACCATTTAGATAAAGGAGATGTAGATACTGCCTTTGCCTCCGCCGAAAGAATACTGCAGGATGAAATTGAAACAGGCTTTCAGGAACACATATATATGGAACCCCAAGGTATGGTAGGCTATATTGAGAATGGAAAGCCGGCTATAACTGCTTCCTGCCAATGTCCCTTCTATCTTCGTAAAGCCGGTGCTCCAGCAATAAATAGGAAGCCTGAGGATATAATTGTTAGGCAGGCAATTACTGGGGGAGCTTTTGGAGGCAAAGAGCATTTTCCTGATGTTATAGCAGCTCCGCTTCTTGTAGCACTTGAAAAAATCAGAAAGCCCATTCAGATAGTCTTCGACAGAAAGGAGGATATCAGCTTCACCCCTAAAAGGCATCCTAGTAAAGTGTATTTTAAAACTGCTATTGATGATAATGGTAATATTCTAGGCATGGATATTGATGCTGCTATAAATGCCGGAGCTTTTGAAAGCTGCTCTCCTATTGTGCTCCAGCGAGTTATTTTCTCTTTGAACAGTGTTTATGATATACCGAATGTAAGAATTCACGGGAGAGCTGTTGCTACAAATACATTTCCTTCTGATGCATTCAGAGGTTTTGGCGCCCCGCAGGGAATCTTTGCAGGTGAAATGCATATGAGTCACGCTGCTATGGAAATGGGGCTTGATGAGGTGGATCTGAAAAGAAAGTATTTTATCAAACAGTGGGGAAATACTGTAACAAATGGGAAAATCCATGGGACGGTAAAGCTTCCGGAGATGTGGGAAAAAATTGCTGAAGATTCTGAATATTATAGGAAAAATGCAAATTTCGGTAGAGGAAATCTCTCAGCTGTAGGTACTGCTTTTTATCTTCATGGAGGCGGCTTTACAGGCAATGGTGAGCAGGCAATAATTAATGCTCATGTTAAACTGAGAAAAACAGCAGATAATAAGGTTGAAATTCTGCTGTCGAATGTGGAAATGGGTCAGGGACTGCAGACAACCTTCAGAAAAATTGCTGCACAGGTGCTTGATCTGCCCTATGAAGATGTAATCTATGATAATCCTGATACATCTAAGGTGCCTGATTCCGGTCCGACGGTTGCTTCAAGATCAATTGTTGTTGTAGGAAAATTGGTTGAGCGGGCGGCGGAGAAACTTAAAAAAATCTGGAACATAGATGGAGAGCAGGAAGCTGAAGTAGTATACAAGCATCCTGAAGGCTATGCTTGGGATCAGGAAACAATGCAGGGAGATGCTTATCCATCATACAGTTGGGGGATTTGTGCTGTAGAAGTTGAAGTCGACCCAATTACTTATGAAGTTGAGACAAAGAATATTTGGGCTATCCATGATATAGGAAAGGCAATTGATGAAACTATTGTTCAAGGACAAGTGAACGGAGGGGTCATTCAAGCTCTTGGTTATGGAAGTTTAGAAAAACTTGAATTGAAAAATGGAAGATTTTATCAGAATACCTTAGCAGATTATATGATACCGACAACCATGGATTTTCCAGCTATGAAAAGTGATTTAGTTGAAAATCCTTACGAATATGGACCTTTTGGAGCAAAAGGTTTGGGTGAATTAGTTTTTGATGGTGCTGCTGCAGCTTATGCTGATGCAGTTGAGAAAGCAATTGGTAAACAGGTGAAAAAAATTCCTGTTACTCCTGAGTATATTATGGAGCTGATGAGACATGAGTAAAATACATTTCACATTGAATGGGAAAGAGATGGAGGTGGATGTGCATCCTTCAAAGCGATTACTGGATGTTTTACGGGACACTTTAGCTCAGACATCAGTTAAAGAAGGATGCGGAGAAGGAGAATGCGGTGCCTGTTCTGTTTTAAAAGACGGACTGCTCGTAAATTCCTGTATGGTGCCTATGGCTGCCGTAGAAGGTACAGAAATCACAAGCCTTGAAGGCTATCGAAATACTGATAAAGGTAAGTGTCTGATAGAGGCTTTTGCTGATACAGGTGCCGTGCAATGCGGATTCTGTACACCCGGAATGGTTATGGCTGCTGAAGCGCTCCTTTCTGAGAATCCCGCTCCAGATGAAAAAGAAATTCGAAGAGGCCTTTCAGGTAATTTGTGCAGATGTACTGGTTACGATATGATTATAAAGGGTGTAATGCTAGCCGCTGAAAGGGGGAAGGGATTATGGTAAATACTTATTATCCTGGAAATCTGGAAGAAGCACTTGAAATTAGAAATCAGCATCATCCTATCCCATTAATGGGTGGTACTGACTTAATGGTAAAATATCGAAGCTGGGCAGGAAGTTTACCTGAATTCCCAGGTCCCGTTATGTATATAAATCA
>JAIPFS010000025.1 GCA_021736545.1 Spirochaetia bacterium
CATAGATTATATTGAAGATGAAGCATTGGAGATATCCTGGCAGACAATGAAAGAATTGGGGTATCGCCATTATGAAATATCAAATTTCTGCAGGGATAATAAGATTTCTAAACACAATATGAATTATTGGAAAATGAAAAATTATACAGGTTTCGGTTCCAGTGCGGTATCATCAATATATGCACATCAGAATATTCAACGGTTTTCTGTTTCTCATGATGTAGAAAACTTACTGGAAAATCAATCTTTTGAAGGAAAAAGAGAAATATTTAATAAAGCAGATATGCTAAAAGAGTATATAATGATGCATTTACGAACTTCAGATGGAATTGTTCTGGATGATTTCAGGCAACTATTTAAAACACAAAGTGTAAATCGTATCATCAGAGCATGTAAAAAATGGGAAAAAACTGATAAAATACTATTTACTAATGGAAATGTATCTTTAACAGAAAACGGCATGCTCATACAAAATACAATTCTTGTTGATTTGTTTACAGCGGCAGATGGTTTAGAACAATAGCTGATTCTTATAGGTTTTCATGGCTTGACACCTCAAAAAGTACTGTGATATTTTTTCCTTGCATTTTAGTTATTTATTTAAAGGAGACAGTATGTCCGGACATAGTAAATGGGCTTCCATTAAACACAAAAAGGGAGCCGCTGATGCAAAGCGCGGTAAGGTTTTTACAAAGCTGATAAAAGAAATTACTGTGGCTGCAAAAATGGGAGGAGGCGATATAGAAGCGAATCCAAGATTGAGAACAGCTGTTCTTAAAGCTAAATCAGAAAATATGCCCAAAGACAATATCGAACGGGCTATTAAAAAGGGAACAGGAGGACTTGAGGGGGTTGAATATATTGAAATCACCTATGAAGCCTATGGTCCCGGCGGTGTAGCCATTATGATTGATGCATTAACTGATAATAAAAATCGAACTGCAGCTGATGTAAGAAGTACTCTTACAAAATCTGGGGGGAATTTAGGTGAAAGCGGCTGTGTAGCTTATCTTTTCCAAAGAAAAGGCATCATAGTCTTTGATAGTTCAAAATATGAAGAGGATGATATTTTTGAAGCGGCACTTGAAGCTGGAGCTGAGGATGTGACAAATGAGGGAGACGTCTACGAAGTAATAACGGAACCTGAAGATTTTGCTAATGTTTTAGAAAATCTGCAGAAAGCCGGATATAATGAAGAATCGGCTGAAATTGCAAAAGTCCCTGATGCAACTGTCACTTTGGATAATGAAAAAACTGCTAAATCACTGAAACTTATAGAGCGGCTTGATGACCTTGAAGATGTACAATCTGTATCAACCAATCTCGATATACCGGACGATTTTGATCCGGATAATCAGGAATAAATTCAATTAATGATAGTATTAGGGATAGATCCTGGATTAGCTTCAACTGGCTGGGGAGTTATTGAATCTAAAAAAAATAGTATTTTTCTGCTGGATTACGGAGTTATACGCACTTCTTCAAAAGATTCTTTAGAGAATAGGATCCTTTTTATAACTGAAGAAATTACGGATATTATTCAGCGATTCAATCCCTCATCAGTAAGTATAGAAGAGATATTTTTTATTAAAAATATAAGCAGTGCGATTCCTGTCGCAAAAGTCATAGGAGCCTTAATGCTTACTGCAAAACAGAGGGATTTAGAGCTGAAACTTTTTACTCCATTGCAAATTAAATCTGCAATTACAGGAGTGGGACGTGCTCCAAAGGAACAAGTGGAAAGAATGGTTCATTTTCTTTTAGGACAGCAGTCTGAAATAATTTCCAATCACGCTTCTGACGCCTTGGCTGCGGCAATCTGTTATATTCACACAGATCAAGGTAATAGGGGAATCCCAATATGATTAATTCTATGGCCGGAATCCTCACCTTCAAAGGAGTAGACTCCTTTAATTTACGTACCGGGGATATAGAGTTTATGTTTCTCGCTTCAATGACAACCCTGTCAACTTTACCGGAAATAGGTGAAAAATGTACAGTTTACAGCCATCTGCATCATAAGGAAGACCAAATGTTTTTGATTGGTTTTTCAAAAATTAATGAACGCAATATATTTAATGATCTCATTTCAATCTCCGGTATTGGACCAAAACAAGCAATAAAAATACTCTCAGGTATAACTCCAGAGAAACTCATTGAAGCATTAGAGAAAGGCGATGTTCAAGCATTGACGAAAATACCAGGTCTGGGAAAAAAGAGTGCTCAAAAGATTATTCTTGCTCTTAAAGATAAACTTGTTATCTTAGATGAAAAGAAAGAACAGAGTGCTTCATATAAGGATATTGAATTAGCACTAATCAATATGGGATATGAGAAGAAATCTGTTAGCAAAGCAATAGAGCAGGTAATTGAAACATTTACTATTGAAGAAATTGATTCTTCTGAAAGAGATGCTTTTATTTTAAAGAAAGCAATAATAATACTGAGTTAATAAAAAATTTTGGATAATAACATATGTCGGAAAGTTCCATGGTTTCTAATGAAAAGACTGAGTTTGATGAAAATGAAGTTTTTTTACGACCAAAATTATTAAAAGATTTCCAGGGACAGAGTGAAATAAAAGATAATCTCAATATCTTTATTCAAGCTGCAAAACAGAGAAAAGAAACCCTGGATCATGTATTCATATCCGGCCCGCCCGGTTTAGGAAAAACTACTCTTGCTTCAATAATTGCCAACGAAATGGAGAATGATCCTGATTTTAAGGCCACTTCTGCTCCAGCCCTCGACAAACCAAAAGATTTAGCGGGAATTCTGACAACTCTGCAGGATGGCAGTGTATTTTTTATTGATGAAATTCATAGACTGAAACCAGCACTGGAAGAGATGCTGTATATTGCCATAGAAGATTTCGAATTGGATTGGATAATCGGACAAGGGCCTTCAGCCAGAACAGTAAGAATTCCTCTACCCCGATTTACTCTAATTGGTGCAACAACAAAAGCGGGGCAGGTTACTGCACCCCTGTATACACGATTCGGCATAAATTTTCGTATTGGATATTATAACCCTGAGGAGTTAACCTATGTTTTGAAGCGTTCTTCAAAAATTTTAAAAACCGAAATAGATGAAGATGCTATCGAAATTTTATCTAAATGTTCCAGGGGTACTCCAAGAGTAGCTAATAGATTATTACGGCGTTTACGAGATTATGCTCAAATAAAGAGTGATGGAAAAATACATACAGACATTGTGCATTATGGACTTGAGAAACTAGGAATTGATAGATTCGGATTGGAAGAACAGGATAGAAAAATTCTTCAATCAATCATAGGTCTTTTTGAAGGCGGTCCGGTTGGAGCTGAAACTCTTGCAATATCAGTTGGTGAGGCTATTGAATCCCTTGAAGATTTTTATGAACCATATATGATTCAGCAGGGGTTTCTTAAAAGAACTCCAAGGGGAAGAGTTGCGACCAGAAAAGCCTATGAGCTAATAGAATCGGTAAATAATGAAATAAAAAAGGGGAACGATGAAAACCAGGGATTTTTATTTTGATCTTCCGGAAGAACTAATTGCACAGCATCCAGCAGACAGGAGAGATGTCAGCAGACTGCTTGTATTGAATAGAACAAATAAAGAGATACTGCATTCTAAGTCTCAGAATTTAGCTGAACACATTGATTCTGATACACTCATAGTCCGTAATAATACTATGGTTCGAAAAGCAAGAGTTTTTGCCGTAAAATCAACAGGAGCTAAAATTGAATTCCTCTTTTTAGAACAGAAAAAAGAGGATATTTGGCTTGTTATGGCATCCAAATCAAAGAAACAGAAGATTGGTGATCAATTTGAACTGCCGGGGGGAATAGCGTGTGAAATTCTTGATTCAGAAGAAACAGAAACAGCTGCAGTAAAAAGAATCAAACTTTCAAAGCCGATAGATGAAACATATTTCCAAAAGAATGGCCATATCCCGCTTCCTCCATATATTAGACGGGAAGATATAAAAAACGATGAAGACAGATATCAGACAATCTATGCCAAAAGTATCGGTTCTGTTGCAGCTCCTACTGCTGGATTACATTTTACACATAAAATTGAGGAAGAGTTTAAAAAAAATTCAGTAGATATAGTTGATATAACACTTCATGTCGGCTTAGGCACCTTCCTTCCAATTAGAACTGAGGATATTTCTCTGCATACTATGCATACAGAAAAATATCACATAAGTCAGGAAGCTGCAGCTAAAATTAATCAAGCAAAGTCTGACGGGAAAAAAATATTAGCAGTAGGAACTACAAGCGTCAGGACACTCGAAGCCGCTGCTGATGATAATTCTGCTGTAGTTCCAGGCTTCAATTCTACAAACTTATTCATTAAACCTGGATACTCTTTTAAGATAGTTGACTGTATGTTAACTAATTTCCATACCCCCGAATCAACACTGCTTATCCTGGTATCGGCATTTGCAGGAAAAGATCTTATTTTTACTGCTTACAAAGAAGCAGTAGCAGCAAATTATAGGTTTTTTTCTTATGGAGATGCCATGCTGATTTTATAATTTCTTATATATTTGATTTGTACCCTTGGATTAATGTCTGTTTTTTTCATCCAGCAATAATGCTGTATGTTCACAAATACGAGAATGAATTTCCCTCTTGGGCAAAGTTCCATCCAATGTCACAATTTTTGTTTTCCCGGAAAAGTACGAAAAACATGTTTCATATTGATCTCTTACCTTTTTCTGAAAATCCATATTTTCAAATGAATCAGGCACTTCAGAACGGTTTTGAATCCTTTGAATTGATACTTCTACGGGAAGATCTATAAAAAACGTCAGCTCTGGTAAAGGAAAGTATGAATTGAGTTTCAAAATATACTCAAAACTGAAATCGATTGACTGATACGCTAAGGACGAAAAGAGATACCGGTCAGAAATAAGAAAAGCATCAGTGTTATGAAGAAAAGACTCTATACCTTCTTTTTTGTTGAAAACATGGTTATATCTATCTGCTGCAAATAAATATGGAAGTATACCCTTATCCAGCTCAGAATCATGCTTAAGACTCGAACGGATAATCTTTCCAATTGGTGAAGATGTGGGTTCGCAAGTGAGTCTAGTCTTAATTCCTTTATTTACCAAATAATCAAAAAGCATCTTACTCTGTGTAGTTGTTCCTGCACCATCAACACCTTCAAAGACGATAAATCCTTTTAAGCTCACAAAAACTCCTCATTGAAAAATATTTTTTTTCAAAGTAAATTGTGTATACATGAAAATGAATAAAAGCAGTTTGTATCTTGTTATTATAATTCTCACACTGGTTTTTACTAGTATAATAATAAGTATTCCGCTGCAAAATGTAATAAAAAACAAACTGAGTCAATTTCAGAATCAATTTTTGGGAAAAATAGAACGTTCTTATGGTGTTACATTTGAATATGATTCAATTTCTCCTTCATTTATAAATTCTTTAAAAATAAAAAATTTTCGTATCCTGCAGGACAGCAGTAATGAAGAATTGATTTTTATTGATGAAATAATTCTGAATTATAAATTAAGTAATATTCTATTTAAACCGAGAACCTTAGGTCAAGTAGAATTTGAGGCAGAAAATATTATCTCTTTAGTTGATCAGAATTACTTGGAAAATATTATTTCACAGAATTTGAAAGTTGAGGAACAGCCTGAATTAATTTCTGACTTGGTACTAAATGGTACTGTAGATACCTTCACGTTTATAAGTACCTTTAAAACCTTCACTCTTACCAGTAATTTTCATGACATTAATCTTTTGTATAATAGGAAAGAAGAACATCTTCACGTTACAGCAGCAGAAACCGATTCGCATCTTAATGTACTTGATTATGCTGTATTGCAGAACTTAGATAATCTTGAACGATATGCGGATGTTGTAAATAGAGTAGAAAAAAATGAAGTTGATGAATTTTCAGTAAAAACAGATAAGTTACTAATTTTTGAGTATATAAATAATACATATTCAATTGAGACTGAATCGGTATCATTTATTCTGGATAATGCTTTTTCAGTGGTTCAACTACCCATAAACATAAAAATAGAGAAGAATAGGATTTTATCTTCAATTCTTGATGAAAATTTCAGTCTATTATTAAATCTAAATTTTTCAACTGACAATTTATCACTGAATTTTTCAACTGATAGTCTATTTTCAATGCACAATTTTAACTTAAGAGGACTGCATTCAATCTTCCCAGTTTTGAATTCTATTGAACCGGTAGATGATCTTCGTATTGAAACAAGTATTAATATCTTTTTGAATGATGAAAATAGTGAAACGTTCGATGTATCATATAAAGCTTTATTACAAGCGCCATACTATCCTTTTTTGAATTCTAAAGATGGCGCAGAGGATATTACGGCTTCATTTTCCGGTGATAGACATACTGTAACTTTTTCTCAGCTGCAGGCAGACTTTCAAAAATACAGCTTGTCCTATAAAGGAGATTTTTCTCTTGATACTTTAAATCCTGATGGCAGCATACATCTTGAACTGCCGGAAAATTCACTGGCTGAGGAAGTAGATTTTTCCATACAAGCTTTTCAAGATGAGAAGAGGAAGATTATATTTTCCCTTTTAACACCAGATTTTTTTAATTATTCCGGAAATCTGGATTATTCTCAATTAGAAACTATAAAAATTATAAGTAATCTGGATCTTTACGGCTGCACATATCATATGCCTTTTACTATTAATATTAGTGATAAAAGAATTCAAACACAGGATAATGCAGATGTGCATTTCTCAATGATATATTCTGATAGTGAAAAGAGTATCATTGAAACAGAATGGAATAAAACAAAATTCCCATTGCGAGAATTGGGATTAGGATTACCAAATTATGAAAGCTCCGGAAAGCTTGAATTTGCTTTTAACTCATTAAGTGAATGGGATATGAATATTAAAGAGTTACAGGTCGTAAACGTCCCCATTCTTGGTGAAGAGTATGATCCTATTGATTCATTAACTCTGCAGGCTCATATTACTCCAAACTATATAGATATTAAGAAAATAGCCTATAATGATACTCTTTCATTAATAGAAGGTGATGGTTCTGTTAATTATTCTTTTATTGATAAAGATATATATGGTGTCTATCTTGATCTTGAAGAAGAGGGTGAAAAATATGCTTTCAACTTAACAAAAGAGAACAATTTTATAAATTCTCAAGTGATAATTAAAAACGGAAATTTTGAAAGAATACCTATGCTTGGCGGTAAGGGAACATTTTCTGGGGATATCAATATTTTAGGTTCCAGTAATAATCTCAATTACGGTTTTGATTTCCAAATTCCAGAATTAGTCCTCAATGAAACGGTGTTCAAGGGAAATATTAAAGGGAAATTTGATAATAATAGTCTCACAATAAATACTTCTAATCTGTACATAAATCGATTTCAATTTGAAAAAATCAATATGACCTACGATTTCTCTTCTGGAAAGGCAGATACTTCAATGGATTTTGGAATTGAATTTGTCGAAAACAGTTTACAAACAAGATTAACTGCTAATACCATTCTTTCCAGAATCGAATCCCCAATCGAGCTGATGAATGTATCGAATATTTTTAATAACAGCAGCTTTACAGTAAAAACCGACTCTGTTGTTATTGGAGATTTTTCGCTTTCTGAAAATAATGATTTCATTGCCAGTATCAGGGAAAAAAAGTTATTAATAAAAGGTATTAACAAAAACAGCTTCTCGGGTATTGTGGATTTAGAAAACAAGAATCTTCTCTTTAATTTGAATAAGATACATCCTCTATCGGCTACATTCTCCGGAAGCTGGAAAGGTGAAGGCTTAGATCTATTTTTTGAAGATATCAAATTTGATGTTGATTTTCTAAATACCTTTGTTCCCGAAGAGCTTCATTTTAAAAATGGGATAATTAAAGGGTTTCTTTCAATTTCCGGTAATATAAAAGATCCGGATTTTTATGGTGAGCTGTTTTCTGATTCTATAATAATGAGCAATTCCTTTATTGAGACTGAGGCTCAAGCTCAGAATATGTATGCTACTGTGCATGGAAAAAATATTGACTTCAGCAGATTTAATACGATAATTTCTGATGTTCCTGTACAGACTGAACTTTCAATGTCAATAGAAAAATGGATTCCTAGTCTTTTTTCAGTGGAGTTTTCTATCCCAAAAGGGAAAAGCATACGTTCTTCATATACTTTTGATACCATGAAACTCACATATGCGGGGTCTGCATCCGGCAAATTAGGTTTAGAATTTAATCTTGATACTAGAGAAATTGCTGTAAATGGTAATATTCTAGCTGATAATATGGAAGTTACACAAACAAGTAAGCAGGCAAGTTCTATACCCTTTGAAGAAAATTTAGAACGAAATGTAGTTGTTGATTTACGCCTGACAACAGGAAAATCGGTTTCATTTATATTACCTACAAAAGAGCTCCCTATTTTAAAAGCAAACGCACAGCCTCAACAGACCCTTGATATAAAATTCAACAGCAGAACAAATACATACGAAGTTGTTGGATCTCTAGATATTAAAAGTGGAGAAATTTACTATTTTAAGCGTAATTTCTATATAACCAGCGGAAATATCGATTTCTTTGAATCCGAAAACAAATTTGACCCGGTTGTTAATTTAGAAGCTCAGTTAAAAGAATTTGACAGAAATGCAAACAAAGTTGATATTATTCTAAAAGTAAACAATCAGTATTTGAGTAAACTCTCTCCTATAATCACCTCTCGTCCAGTTATGGAGTTAAATGAAATTGCTCAAATATTGGGAACAAACATTCTTTCTTCAAGTAATATTTCTTCCGGTTCTGTCTCTTCTGCAGTAGCTATTGCTACACTTGCTTCTGATATTGTTCAGCAATTAGGAATTATAGATCAGTTAGATGTATTCAATAATTTTGAAAACAAAATCCGTAACACTTTAAATCTTGATGTGTTTTCTATTAGAACACAGATATTAGAGAATGTATTAGTTGATGTTTTTCCAGGTGAAAGTCCTATATATACTGCGGATAATCCAATAGGTAAGTATCTTGACAATACCACCGTTTTATTGGGAAAGTATATATCAGATTCTATGTTCTTGCAGACAATGCTTCAATTCAATGTTAATGATAGCGTTAATGACGGTTTGTTTATGACAGATGCTTTGAAAATGGATGTTGAGTTTAGTTTTGACTGGCAGAATCCATTATATGATTTTACAATTTCTACAACACCTGATTTATCCAGTATAACTGGTATCTTATCAAACACATCCATTGGTTTATCATGGAATTATTCTTTTTAATTATTTGAGGGTATGTATGAGACAAAAGAAACTGCTGCTGCTGATTACTGTATTTATTTTTTTATTATCCCATCCAGTTTTTTCCGCTGAAGAAAATCAGTCTTGGTGGGAAGGAAAAACAATTGAGGATATACACTTTGAAGGACTGAAAAATGTTGAGATTGAAGACCTTCAACCGCTGATTGAAGAATATACTGGTGAAACTTTAACAAAAGAAGTTTTTTCTAATATACAGGATAAAATGTATGATTTGAATTTTTTCAATTATTTTTATGCTTATGCTAACAGATCATCTGCTTCAGATGAAAATGTTATTCTTCAGTTTACAGTTTCAGAACTCCCGTATGTGACAGAAATCATATTTGAAAACAACAAGGTATTTACCAACGAAGAGTTGCAGAAAACAATTGGAACGAAAGAAAATACCTTCTTTATTAAATCACAGCTCAGCAAAGACAAATCACTTATTGAAGAGAAATATCTCAGTAAAGGATATGCTGATATAAGCATTGAGGAGACAATTACAGAAGACGAGGATAGTGGAACCATAACTATTACATTTTCACTGAATGAAGGAGCGCAGTCGAAAATCAGAGAAATAGCTTTTGAAGGTAATGAAAGTTTTTCCAATACGACTCTTAAGCGTAAAATTGAATCTAAAGAGAAATCTTTATTCAATAAAGGAAACTTTGTTCAGACTTTGATTGAATCTGATAAACAGAAAATCCTCAGTTTTTATCGTAATAACGGGTATTTGGATGCCGCTGTCGAAGATTTACTCATAGAAGCTATTGATGAAGAGGATCAGGATACTGATGAAAAAGAGCTCAAGCTGACCTTTGTACTCTCTGAGGGACCGCAATGGGTATTCGGAGGATATTCAATAAATGGAAATACTATTTTTACTGATGAGGAACTTACAGCTTCACTGCAGCAGAAAAAAAATCAAATTGTGAACATTAGTACAATTCAGTCTGATATCAATAGAATTGCTGATAAGTATTATAATGAGGGATACATATACAATAACATAACTACACAGGAAGAAAAAGATGCATCGAATAATACGATCTCTTACCTTATTAACGTTGCAGAAAAGGGACAGGCCCAGATTGATAATATTATTCTTGAAGGAAATACTAAGACGAAAGATAACGTAATACTTCGTGAGCTGACTTTTGCAAAAGGAGATATCTTCAGTAAGCAGGAATTAATGAGAAGCATCCAGAATATCTACAATACTGGGATTATTGAATCTGTAAATGTAGAGCCATTGTATGGTTCTGAAGAAGGTCTAATTGACCTTCAGATCCAGGTAGAAGAATCCAATAAAGTTGATTTACGTTTCGGGGCTACTTTCGGCGGTCAGGAGGAGTTCCCGGTATCTGGATTTCTGGATTGGACGGATAAGAATTTTATGGGAAATGGACAGGATCTGACTATAGGAGTTGAAGTATCCCCCAGCAGCCAGGATATAAATTTTTCCTTTTTAGAAGGATGGCTCTTTGAAGAACGATGGAGCGGCGGTATAAATGCCTCTTTTACTCATTCAAATCATACCAATATTTTACAGGATCAAATAGATCCCTATGGAGCCCCTGATCCATACAGCAGTTATGAAGAATATCAGAATGCAATGGCTGAGGGTGAAGAGATCGATGAAAGCTACTTGATGGATTACGAAAAATACGAACTTGGTGTGGGCTTATCAACCGGATATACCTTTCATACAGACCTGGGACGCTTTAATATAGGGTCCGGTTTTAATTATACCCTCTCCAAAATCCAATACGATGAAAGAATATATAGACCTTACAATGAAACCATAAGAGATAATTTTGATAAATGGATTTACAACAACATTTTTTCCATTAAAACTTCCTGGGACAGGCGTGATCTTATTCTGAATCCAACAAAGGGTTTTTTACTCAAAAACAAAGTCACTATTGCCGGGGGTTATCTTAATTTTGGTCAGTATGTAAATTTAAGCGGCGGCTCTTTGAATTACATTAAAAATCAGACGATATTCGGTATATATCAAGCTATACCCATTATGCCGAAAAATGATTATTCTGCACCCATTTCATTTGAGTCAACTTTTTCTTTCATGTTGTCTCAGGACGGATGGAGTGAAGATGTGGAAGCTGACACTAATAACAAGCTTTTTGTTGACGGTATGAATGTTGCTAGAGGTTGGAATTCGCAATACGACCAGGAAGTACTCTGGCACAATATGCTTGAACTTCGTTTCCCCTTTGCGGATGAAGTTCTTTGGGGAGAGTTGTACTCATCCGCCACCGCTTCACTCTTTGAACATCAGGAGATAGCATCATTGGCATCTTTAGAAAACTATCTTTTCAGCAGCGGCTTCGGTATTAAACTCGGGATACAAGGATTGCCGATAGGTATCTATCTTACAAAGAATTATACTTTTAATAAGGACGAAGCTGGAAACTACTCAATTGCATGGGAACCCGGCGAAATATTTAAACTAGATAGCCTGGAAAATTCCGGCATGAAGTTAGTCTTTGCAATTGATTATGAACTATTTTAGTAACAGTATGTAACTTTTAATGTTATAAGGTCAGCATATTTGAAAAAAGCAGTCTGTATATTTCTATAAATTATATTATAATGAGGATACACTTAGGTGTATCCTCAACTTTTACATTTAATAAAACATGGATAATAATGAGTAACAAAAAAATCACCCCCATGATGAAACAGTATAATCAAATAAAATCTAAATATAAGGATGAAATACTATTCTTTCGTTTAGGGGATTTTTATGAAATGTTTGAGGAAGATGCTGA
>JAIPFS010000026.1 GCA_021736545.1 Spirochaetia bacterium
CTCTATCTGAATTAACTGTTCTTCGGAAACCTGCACTTTCTCCTTTATTTCATGAGGAGAAGCCAGCTTATCAACCCGATGTATATGCAGATCATTGATATGTTTCATCTTAGATACTCCCTTGTTACCAAGTTTGTATCATATTTTTATTTTTTATGCATTATATCATAGAGATATCGTTTTATTTTCTTAGTTGGGGTCCTGATGAAAGACTCTTTCTGATGTATTACATGATTAATTTTAGAAAAGACATTGAGCTCCTTATTTACCCTTTTTCTGATATTATCAAGATATTCCTTCACATGTTCCCCGGCCTGATCCGCAGATACTCTGAAGTTTTTGGCATACTCTTCCACATCAATCTTAATCCTCGCAGTTATACCCTCATTGGAAGACAGTACCAGTGATTCTTCGACAAAATCATAATTATTCAGCATATTCTCAATCAGCTCCGGATAGATATTTTCACCGCTCGGCCCGAGGATCATGTTTTTCTTCCTTCCTTTTATGAAGAGATAGCCCTTTTTATCAAACACTCCCAGATCACCTGTTTTAAACCAGCCGTCTTCAGTGAAAACCTTTTTTGTCTCTTCAGGATTTTTATAGTACCCCAGCATAACATTAGGCCCTTTAACCTGAATTTCACCATCTTGAGTATCTTCAGAAGCCTGAACCTCTTCATCCTGCTCTTTCTGCACTCTCATTTGGACATTGTCCAGAACCTTTCCGGTTGATGCTATTTTTGTCCATCCAGGGGCACATCCAGCCAGGAGCGGTGCTGTCTCGGTCAGACCGTATCCAATTCCGTAGGGGAATTTGGCTTCAAAAAGAAAACGCTCAACCATAGGATCCAAGGGGGCTCCACCGATCCCGAAAAACTTAAGCCGTCCGCCGAAAACTTCTTTCAGCTGTTTTCCAACTTTCCTATTAATCATTTTTCTGAAAAGACTTATTTTATAGAGCATTTTTAGAATTTTCTTCTTTTCAATTTTCGGGAGGACGGAAGCTCGATAGAGTTTTTCAATAAGCAGCGGAACAGACAGCATAATTTGGGGTCTGACTTTTTTCAATGCTGGCAGGAGCATACTTGCAGATGGCGGCTTCCGTAAATAGTTAAAATGTACTCCTCCAATCATTCCCAGCAGCAGTCCAATGGTAAATTCATACGAGTGGGACATGGGCAGAACAGAGAGCATATTATCTTCAGGAAGAATTTTTATAAAAGATGTGGAAGATATCATAGCATTGGAACAGAGATTCCCGTGGGTCAGCATAACTCCCTTTGAAACACCTGTGGTTCCGGAAGTATAGATTATACTGGCCAATGTGTCTTTGGTGATACCTTCGCAGCCCTTAAGCGCCAATGAGCTTTCGCCATGCTCCTTTTCCTGAAGCAGTTCATCAAGGAGCACAATAGCCTGATCATTCGAAAAAACTTCTTTTACCTTTTTCACCTGTTTCTTTGATACAAAAATTTGTTCTGCTTCAGCATGTTCAAGAATATTCTGTACCTCTTTCTGAGTAAAATCCGGCAATATAGGCACAGCAACGTTACCGGAGAGGACAATTCCGAAATAGGCTGCACTCCACGCAGGTGAATTTTCACCCAGAAGGGCAATATTATTGTTTTTTCCAAGCCTGCTTGCTTCAAGATACTTTTTCACATGGAGAGCATGCTGCTCCCACTCTTTATATGTAATCTGCTCCTCGTCAATAAAGCCTCCGAATGGCTGATCCGCGTAAGCGGCAGTACTTTTCTCAAAAAGTTCCGCCAGAGTATATTTTTCTAAATGTATCATAATTGATTTTTCCTTTTATGTGTTTTCCCCAAAACTTATTATAACCCTATCTACAATATATGCATACAGGAAGTCTTCTGTCGAGGAAAAAATTGTATTTTACCAATTGCAGCTAGTTTGGGAGTGTTTATAAGAAAATCACATTGTAAGGATGACTGCTTAACTGTTTCAAGGTTTTTCTTTAAGTAATATCCTGTACTGCTGTTCATCATACCCAAGCAGAACACCGCTATCCATTCGCAGAATAGGAACTTTAAGTAATTCAGGATATTCAAAAATCTCTTCCAAGGGATCAAAATCCATATAGGCATATCCCCGTTTTTTATAGATCTTAGCTTCCTTATCAATCAATTCCTCAGGACTGTAATACCGAAGAATTGATTGCAGCTCTCCTTGGGAAAGCATTTTTTCATCTACATCAATAAGCTGAACAGGAATTTTTCGTTCCTTAAAAAAACGTACAGCCTTTTGAGTATCTTTACTTTTTTTTCTGCCGAATATTTGTGTTACCAAAACTTTTCACACCTCATATTGAAAGATCCACTACATTATACTAATGTAAACAGGAGATTTTTTTTAATCAAGAACACTATGTGTAAAATATACAGAAGGAGAGATATGCAGATGTTTAATTCAATGAGAATCAGCCAGCTTTTACATAGGGATCCGGATGAAGAAACAATCAATGCGGAGGGCTGGATTCGTACAAAGCGGGATTCAAAAAATTTCTGTTTTTTCGAGATGAATGACGGATCCAGTTTGAAAAATCTCCAGGTCATCCTTGATAAACAGGATGCTTCCGTCATCTCTACAATTCAGGCTATTTCCACCGGAGCCAGTGTTCGATTCACTGGAATCCTCGTGGAATCTCCCGGTAAAAACCAGAAAGTGGAACTGCAGGCAAAAACCGTTGAGCTGGTGGGAGATGCTCCAGTTGATACGTATCCCCTGCAGAAGAAACGGCACTCATTTGAATTCCTCCGTGAAATAGCCCACCTTCGTCCCCGGACAAATACCTTCGGAGCTGTCACTCGTGTTCGTAATGCGTTAAGCTATGCCGTTCACTCATTTTTTCAGGAAAAGGGGTTTCTCTATATCCATACCCCCATCATTACAACTTCTGACTGTGAAGGGGCTGGAGAAATGTTTCAAGTCACTACCCTTCCCCTGAACCAGGTTCCCAAAGAAGAGGGAAAGGAAGGCGGGAAGGTTGATTTTTCGAAAGATTTCTTTGGTAAACCTGCAAACCTCACGGTAAGCGGACAGCTTGAGGCGGAAATATATGCTCTTGCCTTGAAGAATGTCTATACCTTCGGGCCGACTTTCCGTGCTGAAAACTCAAATACCAGCCGCCATCTTTCGGAATTCTGGATGGTAGAACCGGAAATGGCATTCTGCACCCTGGATGGAGATATGGCTTTGGCTGAAGAGTTCCTTAAATATATCTTTTCCTACGTATTGAATCACTGTGAAGAGGATATGGATTTTTTCAACAAGTGGATTCAGAAGGGCGTAAAAGACTCTCTAGAACACGTAGTCAATTCAAAGTTCACTCACCTCCCTTATACTGAAGCCATCAAAGAACTGGAGCGATCAAAACAAGATTTCGAGTTCCCCGTTTCCTGGGGAGATGATCTGCAGTCAGAACATGAAAGATACTTGACGGAAACGGTTTTTAAAGGGCCTGTTACAGTTACTGACTATCCCAGAGAAATCAAAGCCTTTTATATGCGGCTTAATGACGATGAGAAAACTGTTAGAGCTATGGATGTGCTTGTCCCCAGGCTCGGAGAAATCATCGGAGGCAGCGAACGAGAGAATAGATATGATGTTCTTTTAAGGCGCATTAAGGAACAGGGGCTTAATGAAAAAGATTACTGGTGGTATCTTGATCTGCGTCGCTATGGTTCAGTTCCCCATGCTGGATTCGGTCTTGGATTTGAAAGGGTTATTCAGTATGTAACGGGTATGCAGAATATTCGTGATGTGATCCCATTTCCACGAACTGTGCAGAATGCAGAATTTTAATAATTTTATAACCACAGAGGATATTGCCGCTTTCTGCTGATTAATATCCTTTGTGGTTATGTTCCCAACCGTTCTTCAACTCCTGAATAAGTGCAGCTTACCTACAGAAATCTTATTCCTCTTACTCTTGTTTTTTTCTAAGCTGCTCCCATACTTTAAAAACTGTATATACAAACAATGCAGTTTCTGCTATGTACAGTTTTAGACCGTTAATAAGACTTTGAGCCTGAATATCAGTAGAAATCCAAGGTCCGTATATAATAATATCCCCGATAACTATAATCAGGGCTCCGCATACAGGAATTAAAATATCCGACCCAGCTGCCCCGCGGCTGTTACTTTTCCTATCCTTATTATCTCTGCTTTCAGCATTGTGCTGATACTTTCTTTTTAAGCACAAAAACAGCGCAGCCGCTGTAAATAGACTTATATAGATGATATCCCTCAGCATCTCATCTTACTCCTTAATTTTACCGCGGAAAACTTGAAGGAATATGCAAGCTTGTTCCAGCAGCTGCATTCATTCCTGCTAGAACACTTAAAGAAGGGCTGTAAGCACTGATCATACCAATACATCCTCCTGCTATCGCTCCTCCCCAGGTAGGACTCTGACCAGAATACATACAATTGGTTAAATACCCAATAGATCCCAAGAAAAAGCCCCCTACAAGAGATGCAAATAAACCTTCTCCCTCAATACCCTCCATTTCTTCCTGGCTTAAGGGTTCTCCACCAGCCTCATTGAACATTGAGTCAACCGTCATCGGCTGAGCCATAAGTGTCATTGAAGTAATCAGAAGAATTACCCCAATTATGCAAAGAGTTTTTTTCATAAAACCCCTCCTAAAATAAAATTTTCCCACATGGGGAATTTTTCAATTTTTTATATCCTCATCCAAGCCCGAAGCAATAGCATATCGGGTTATTGATGCTATGGAATCCAAGTTAAGTTTCTTCTTGATTCGATTTTTATATGTTTCTACGGTATTGACTGAAATTGATAACTCCACAGCCATGAATTTGCTTGTCTTTCCTTGACTTATCATTATCATTATCTGTATCTCTCTTCTGCTCAGCAGTTTTACTTGAACTGGATATTTCTTGTGTTCAAGCTTATTTTTCGACACCTCTTGTTGAGTTTCAGAATCAGAATAGACTCCCCCCTGAAAGAAGTTTCGGATTTTATATGTAATTTCCTTTTTTGGAGTCTCTAAAAATATTGTGTCCCGAACACCTAAGGCTGAGAGCAGACTTTTATCTTTATTGTCATAAGGATAATTGAAATAGGTCAGGACAGAGAAATTCTTTCTTAAAAGATATATAACATCCTTAAAACCAGTTTTACTGCTTCTGACAGCATCAATATCAATGCAGAAAAAATGCGTATTTCTTCTTTCTTTAATAAGAGTATTACTTGTATTGTGATAGGCCTTATCCGGTCCCGGATTCAAAGGATATTCACGATAGACCGCTTTCATGTAATCAGATAAGCTTCTGGAGAAAAATACATTCAACTCATCTGAACATGAACTTAAAACATTCAGTATTTCTGTTCGCATCCATGAAATTTTTCCAACTATTTGTACATTCCTCATACTATATATGACACTGTAAAAATGATTTCTGATTCAATAATAGAAAAATTTTTTTGAAAATAAGCATGTTATGGGTTTGTGGAGTTTCAGGCGAAGTAAATCTTGTTTTATTGAGAAATTCGTTTATATCCGAATACTTCTATATCCGAATACTTCTTTCCTTCCTTCTTTTCTTTTGTCATTAGTTTTGGGGATTTGTCTCTTTGCGGAACCAATTGTATTCTTAATTATACAAAAATTACGGAGCATTTTGATTGGAGAAAATATGATAAAAAAAACCTTTCTAATGATTATTTTCTTGAGCATTCTTCCCATTTTCTGTCTTTTTAGTGAAGATACCATCGATGAGAATAATGAATTGAGTACAAATGAAAACAATTCTTTTATCCTTTCCCTTTATTCACATGATATTGACGGTATGTTTTTGAGAAACTTCCATATCGGCATATCTCCGGCAGCTCGATTCAAAGGAAAAGCAGAATTCTCTATACCAATAAATTTTTTCATACACAGCGGTGAAGAAATTTGGATACTGGATTTTTCCGGAAAGATAAAGTTTTTTCCTAAATCTGCTAATTGGTGGTTCGGACTTACTCTATTGCAGAATATCATTATGTATGGAGAAAATAAGCCGGATAATAGCAGCTGTTATATGACAGAAATATCTTCAGGTTATTCAATACATGTGAATAAGAGATTTCTTATAGAACCATATTTTCTATTGAGGAATCCCTTTAACAGAAACGCAGATGATCTTGAAAGAATTGCTTCCTATTCTCCTTCCTTCGCTCAATTTGAATTTGGATTGAGTTTGCGTTTAGAGATTTTGAATTGGTAAAGAGCAAAAATACAATTTTTTCCGTTTCAGTGAGTAAACTATACCTTTAAGGTTGTGTTCTTTATCCATAAGTTGTTTTAAAATTTACTAAATACAATCTGAAAAAGGAAAAGTTATGGTATTTCATAGAGCTTTAAAAAAAGATTCAAAAAAAATATCAATTATGCTGGTAGATCCATGTAATGCGAGTAAAGTCGGACTGCAGAATTTTTTTTATGAGAAAAGAGATCAGTTCTCTTTAATATTCACTGCAAAAAGCTGCAGGGAGGCTGTGAAACTCTTGAAAAAAAATAATCACTTAGTTGATATTCTTATTACAGAACTCTATTTGCATAACAATGGCGGTAGTCAGCTTATCCACTTTGTAAAAAAGAATTGTAATCACATAAAATGCATCGGTTATTCAAATTATTGCAATAATTCTATTATCAATAAAGCTTTAGAAATGGGTATGGACTGCTTTGTTAAAAAAGATTCCAGCTTAAAAGATTTATCAAAGGAGATACTGAAATGTTATCGTGAAATTGACAATTCGATAAAAAAAGCAGAGTCACAAAAAGGGGATAACAACTCAAATATTCTTACTGATCGAGAAAAACAGGTCATGTATCTTATTTGTTCAAATAATGAATATAAATCTCATGAGGTGGGACAAGTTCTCGATATCGCCACTAATACAGTATACAAACACAGACAGAATATAAAGAAAAAGATAAAATCCAAAGGAGATGTGGGTATGACAAAATTTGCTATACAGCAAGGTTTGATAGACAGCAAAAAAGACAAAAAAGATTCTGAAGATTCCTAGCAGAGCATCAGGGCGATTCCTTGAGAATAGTAAACTATGAAGATCACAAGCAGGGTGCACTCCATTAATTAAGCCCCGCCAGCGCATGGCAGGGCTTTCACCACATAAAAAATACACATAAAATACAAAGTTCAGATGAAACTTACTACATCATCTAATTCTCGGCGGATTTTACGACTCTTTTTCTTCCAGGCGTCTTCCTGGTATCCTAGAGGCGTCATCGCAAAAACCTCCTCATCTGCATCAAGGGGTAAGACCTTACGCAGAACTTCATAATCAAAAGCTCCTATCCAGCATGTACCCAGCCCTTCATTCTCTGCAGCTAGTATCATGTGGTCCATAGCAATAGTCAAATCTGTCTCCAGAGAATTGTATCCATCCCAGCGATTCCAAGCATCTTTTCTCTTCCCTTTGACTATAAGAACTGCAGGGGCATTCTGGAACCAGGCCTTTCCATAGCACTTGTTTACATCTTTCCTCTTTTCCGGGCTTCTTACCACAAGAAACTTCCATGGCTGCGCATTGGTAGCGGAAGGGGCAATTCGACCGGCTTCAAGGATGCGCATAAGGACTTCTTCAGGTATCTCCTTTTCCGGATCGTAGTTTCTTACACTCTCTCTGCCGATAATTACATCTTTAAAATCCATACTTCCTTCTCCTTATTAAAAATTTTCTTCCTAAGCATGCCCGGGATTGAAGGGAGTAAATCCCTCCCCTATCACTTCATGGGCAGGGGAAATAATCATAAATGCATCCGGATCAATATGCCGAACTATATGGGTAAGCCGACTGATCTTGCGGTTTTTCACTACTGCCATAATGATATTCTTGTTATTATCAGTATACATCCCCCGAGCTTGAATGGCGGTGCCGCCGAGCCCTTCACTGTGAAGCAGTTCATACCGTATTTCATCATACTTGTCACTAATAATATAGGCCATTTTAGCATAATTCAGACCGCTGGTAATTAGATTTATTACCTGTCCGGTGGAATAGAGGGTTATTACAGCGAATAATGCACTCTCAACCCCGAAAACAAAACCGGAAAAAAGAATAATTAGTCCGTCAACCAGCATCAGAGATGTCCCCAGAGGTATCTTTGTATAGTGCTGAATAACCTGAGCGAGGATATCCGTACCGCCAGTGTTAGAACCTCCCTTCATGACCACGCCGAGTCCTATTCCTGTAAGGACTCCTCCGAAAAGGGCTGATAAGAGAATATCAGTTCTGTCGGCATAGGGGAGAATCCCTTGATAGCCTATGCTTTGTCCTAGTATAGTAACAGATATAGAGAGTACTAATGTTCCAAAAAGGGATCTGAAACCGTAGCGTTTCCCAAAAATCAGCAATCCAAGAAAAAAAATGGGAATACTCATCAACAGTATCAGCAGTCCAGTATCTGCAGCAGTAAGGTGATAAAGAATTATCGCCAAGCCGCTGACCCCTCCAGCGGCAATTTTTGCCGGGCCAAGGAACAAAACAATTCCTAAGGCTGTCACGACTGAACCCGCAGTAATCATAGCATATTCGATTATGGAAGAAAAAAATGATCTATTCATAACAGTTCCTTGCAAAGTATACGGATGCATACCGAGAGATACTATGTTCTTAACATGTTAGATGAAGCATTTCAACAGCATTTCAACAGCATTTCAGTTAGCTATGAATTAAGTTGTTTGGTAAGAAATGAATCAAAAAGGTCGGCAAATGCCTTCACCTCTTTTGAAGTGAATCGGTTATTTCCACCGTGCGCGCCGTCTCCGGCGAATTGGCGATATTCGCCCATCATCTTTCTGATGGATACGCGCTCCCGAATATTTGATTCAGTATAGAGGTTTCCACGGTCGTCCATACAGACCGCTCCAGCTTCAACACAGCGCTCCATGAGGTAGATGTCTCGGGAGCATACAATATCTCCGACTTTCACATGCTGTGCAATATAACGGTCCGCTTCGTCATCACCCTGTTCTACCACTACCATTTGCACCTTTTCATTGACTTTTACTGGTAGAGCTCTATCCGCTGCAAGAACTACGGAGAGGCCCGTTCTGTCAGCAGCGCGCAGTGCAATTTCCCTTAGCTGCCGAGGGAAGCCATCTCCGTCAATCCATATCGTCATACTTTTTACGTTCATAACTTTAATACACTCCGTTCTTTCAATCAGTGCCCGGATTTTCGGCAGCATAATCAGAAGGTATTGCGGCAAAAAAAACATCACCGGTACAAGTGCAGGTGTATTCCTTTATATCAGCAGGAATTACCAGCGATTCTCCTTTCTTGAAAACTTTCTCCATGCTCCTCTTTTTCTCTTCATCAAGATAAGAAAAACGAGCTTCCCCTGTCATAACGATAGCAAGTTCGATGCTGCGACGACCTTGGACACTAAAGCTGGACGAACTGCAGCGCCGCAGCGAAAAATCCTTCGCTGGAGTAACATAAGAATAAAGGGTTCCGGCTTTAACCTCACATGGAGCAGCTTTAAGACTTTCTTTAGCACTGTCTTTGTAGTAAAGAATCTCCATCAGCTCGGCAGTATCGATATATTTTTCCGTCAGTCCGCCGCGAAGGACATTGTCCGAGTTTGCCATAAGCTCAACTCCCAAACCATGTATGTAGGCATGGAGTTCTCCTGCAGGCTGATAAAGAGCTTCTCCGGGCTGCAGATGGATAACATTCAGATAGAGTGGAGCCAGAGCTCCTATGTCCTGTGGATATTCCCGATGAAGCTGCATCACCAGTGAGAACGGGCAGGCAGGATCATCCTCCATAAGCTCTTTTTTTTCTATATATCCGCATATTTCTTCTACTGTGAGTTTCGCTTTATTTTCAGGCAGGCTCAGAAGCCGTTCAACAAGCTTGCGGCAGCGTTCTTCTTCGGGGAGCCCGCGGTCCTGAACCAGCGGTCTCAGATACATCAAATACCAGTGAGACCCGGTTTTCATGAAGAGATCATCTATAGTTTTAAGATCGCGGAAGCCGCACATTGCGGTAAATGGGCTGACGGCACAGAGTATTTCCGGTTTATGGTTTTTGTCTTTGTAGGACCGATTGAAGGCATCCAAAGGAATCCCCTGCTTGTTTTCCCTTTCAAACCCCTTTTCAGCCTGTTCCTTATTGGGGTGACACTGTATGGACAAGGGCTTTTCAATGGCAAGAACTTTGAAGAGAAAGGGAAGATCTTTAATTCCACTCCCCCGAGAATCAAGCCCGCCCCACTGTTTCGGATTATGTTTCAAGAGACTGTCCAAACGAATTGCCTGCTGAGCACATTCGGAGGCGGAAGCATCAGCAGGTATATTCCCAGAGTTTTGCTCTGAACCTGTAAAAATTTCTTTATCCCCTTCTGGTATAATGACTTCTCCTTGGCCTTTGGGATGTGTACCCATCCAAAGTTCGGCGAAGGGAGCTTTATCCGGGTTTTTCTGTCCGATGAGTTCAGGTATGTGAACTGCGGAACCCCAGGCGTATTGCTGTACAATGCTCTTTAATCTGTATATATTCATAGGCATAGTCTATAATTAAGTGAAAAAGTGGTCAATCATTTATAGGAAACAGTTGAAAATTTTGCGGTTTTCTGAAAAAGTAGGATAAGATCAAGATTATGTTAAGGAGCATGTTTCATGAACTATTCCCCTCTTCAAAAAGATCGATACACGTATAAGCCCAAGCTGCCTAGGATTTTCAGGCAGGATATCCATAATGTGGTACCGGTGTCCGGAAAAGCCACGGATGCGGCCTCAGACCAGGTTGAACTGAAGAAGCTTTTTCCGAATACCTACGGTATGCCGATTATTTCGTTTGATTCAGGTCAGAATACAGCTATTTCAAAAAAGGTTAAGGTTGGAGTTATTCTTTCCGGCGGGCAAGCCCCGGGCGGGCATAATGTTATTGCCGGTATTTTCGATGCTTTGAAAAATGCCAATAAAGATTCTGTGCTTTACGGCTTCCGGGGCGGTCCTTCAGGAATTCTAAATGATGACGCAGTGGAAATTACCAGCGATTTTATTGATGAGTTTCGGAATACAGGCGGTTTTGATATCATAGGTTCCGGAAGGACAAAACTTGAGACTGAGGAGCAATTTGACCGCTGTGTTGAGGTTTGCCATCAACGTGGAATTGATGCGCTGGTTGTAATCGGCGGAGACGATTCCAATACCAATGCTGCGGTTCTGGCTGAATATTTTAAGAACGCTGATGCAGGTATTGCGGTTATTGGGGCGCCTAAAACGATTGATGGTGATTTAAAGAATGAGCATATTGAGGTCTCTTTCGGTTTTGATACGGCTGTAAAAACCTATTCTGAATTGATTGGTAATATTGAAAGGGATGCAAA
>JAIPFS010000027.1 GCA_021736545.1 Spirochaetia bacterium
AAGGAGGGAGATTGGCCACTAAGAATTTAAGAATTAATGATCAAATTCGTTCACGAGAAGTACGGCTTATTGATCATAATGGAGAACAGAGAGGTATCGTAGGTTTACAGAAAGCTAAAGAGCTTTCCAGAGAAGCTGGGATGGATTTAGTTGAGGTAGCTCCGAACGCTAATCCTCCGGTTTGTAAAATACTGGATCATGGAAAATTTATTTACGAGCAAAAGAAAAAAATTAAAGAAGCTAAGAAAAACCAGACTCAGATTAAATTGAAAGAGATTAGAATGCAGCCTAAAATTGAGAGTCATGACCTGGAATTCAAAACAAAGCATGTAGGAGAATTTCTAGATGCCGGTAACAAAGTTAAGGTTACTATACGTTTCAGGGGACGTGAAATGGCTCATACTGAACTGGGTAGAGATGTTCTAATGAAGGTTTTAGATAAGCTTGATGAACAGGAAGTCGGCTATTCCCTAGACAGGAGACCTCAAATGGAAGGTCGTTTCATGTCCATGATTTTGAGTCATCAGAAGCGTTCAAAAAAAGGCTGATTAAACACCTGAATGTAAACGTTTTATGATTCTGATTGTTTGCTTCCTTAATCTTATATTATATATTGCTGTAAACAATTTTTTAATATATACACAAAACCACCTGGACAGGTGTTTAAATACTATTGGTTGCTCAAAGGGTTACATTCTTGTTCCTTTAGGGCACCGTTGGAGGATAAATTATGCCTAAAATGAAAACAAGAAAGTCTGCTGCTAAACGGTACAAAGTTACTGGAACTGGAAAAGTTAAATATAAAAAGCAGGGACTTCGACACATTCTAACCAAAAAAAATTCGAAACGGAAAATGCGCTTAAGACATGATGATGTTTTGAGCAAACCTGAAACGAAAAAAGCAAAAATTCTGCTTCCTTACAAATTCTAGCAGCTTATTAATTTGGAAACAGCTGGATTTTCATAGTTGATTTTCATACTGGATTTTCATATAAGTTGTTTACGAGTTTAATAAAATTGTATAAATGAATTGTACAATTGAATTTTTTTTTGGAATGCATGTTAATGTGTCAGTCAAATAAAATATATAACTTTTTTAGAGGAGAAAACAATGCCAAGAGCAGTAAATGGGACTTTACATAAAAATAAAAGAAAAAAAATTGTCAAAAGTGCAAAAGGTTATTTTGGCAGAAGAAGCACAAATTACCGAACTGCAAAAGATGCAGTTACCAAAGCTGGACAATATGCATATAGAGATAGAAGAAGAAAGAAAAGAGATTTTCGTCGTCTTTGGGTAGCTCGTATTTCAGCAGCTGTGAGAAACGAAGGATTAAATTATTCACAGTTTATGCACGGCTTGAAAAAATCTCAAATTGATATAAACAGAAAAGTCCTTTCCAATTTAGCTATAGAGGATAAAAAAGCTTTTTCTGCACTAGTTGATCAGGCAAAAAAAGCATTAGAGGCATAAAAAATGAGTACATTAGAAAAAGTTCAGTTGATGGAAGAGAGAATCAAAAGAGCAGTGGTTTTAATTGAAAAACTTAAAACTGAAAATGCTTCTCTTAAAGAAGAGATAGAATCTCTTAAAATACATAATGAAGAGCTTGAAACCTTTTATAGTGATTATAGTAAGAATAATCGTCTTATAGAAGAGGGCGTTACTAGTGCTCTTCATCAACTGGACTTTTTAGAAGGATTGGCGGGTAATAATCCGGATGAAGAAAATGCTGATGATAATTCAGAAGATAATTCTGTAGAAAATATTCTTGATAAAAACCAATCTTCTCAGAACAGCAGTCAAGCAGGACAAAAGAATTCCGAAAATATTAATGGGACAGAACATGATTCTCGGAAAAATTTCTCTCCTCAAAATGACGATGCTGAAGATGAACCGCTGTATTGATTTTTATTCATATGCAATTTTTGCTGACTCCCCTTTTCTAATCCATCTTTTTATTGTAAAACTAAAGAGAGGGAGACAGAATTTTTGATTGTCTGCGGGTGCATAAATTATTGCCCTATTTATTACGCAATATTTCGTAATAAGCTTTCAATGTTCTTTTAGAATAATGAAGCAGACTCGTTTGGGAGATTTCCGCCACATTATATTAGAACGTAATTTTTACCTGCGGTGTACGGGATAGATACAAATCTCTTGGGTCAAACTATCTAATCGGGATTCTGTTTTTTTCCGGTTGAATTGCTCCAGTTTATCTGGAACAGGATGTCGGGAATAAGAAACCCACTTGAACTTATGGAGTTCAAGAGATTTATTCTTGATCGGCATCGCGGGTTTTTTTATGAAAAAAATTAAATATTTATAATCATGTTATATCATGACCCTGAATTTATCATGATTTATGAAAAAAAGAGTACTGGTGAAATTTATGATTCAAGATCCCCTTTCAGCAATAATATATATTCAGATTCCTAAACAACTCGAAAAAACTATTGGAAATTTTTCTATTGACAGTTCTATTCCTATTCCGGTGGAAATACCTCCCGGAAGAAGCGGTATAGATTTAGATGAGCTCTCCTGGGAAATGATCGTCTCTGGAATGTTGAAAATTATGGCTTATGATCCGGGGCATCGTCATATTACATATTTCAGGAATTTTATCAACGCAGTTCAGCCTAATTTAGTTGTGGAAATGACTAAAACTGGAATAATAAAAGCAGAATCTAAAGAATATGATCTAGCGGAAGAGATTTTCTCCGCACTGAAGACACTTTCTCCCGAAGAAGAAACAACTTTTTTAAATCTTGCTTTTATATATGAAGAACAGTTGAAAAAGTTTGATGATAAGGATGAAAATACTCGTAATAATAAAGAATATGAACTCCTCATAAAAAAAGCTGTACAAACATATCAGGAAGTTATAGAAAAACATCCAGATTCACCGGATGCTCATTATTTTGCAGCCTCATTTTATCTTAAGCATAATAACATATCCAAAGCTAAAGAACATTTTGAACTGTTTCTTGGCCTTTCACCGGAAGATGAGCGTTCTGACTCAGTACAGACTATTGTTCAGCGTCTGAATCAGCAGACAACGGATGACGATATCTTTGCTGAAGCTTTTGATATGATAAAGCTGGGTAATGAAGACAAAGCTCTGGATTTGATTGCTTCATATTTAGAACGCCATCCGACAATTTGGAATGCCTGGTTTCTTAAAGGATGGGCATTGCGGAGACTTGAAAGGTTCAGTGAGGGGGAACAGGCCTTCCTTGTCTGTCTTGATTACGAAACTGACCAGGCAGATGTTTTTAATGAATTAGCCATTTGCCAAATGGAGCAGGAAAAATTTGTAGAAGCGAAAACTTCATTAAAAAAAGCACTTCATTTAGAACCTGAGAATGTTAAAATTATTTCAAATTTCGGAATATTAGCACTAAAAGACGGAAACGATCAGGAAGCTTACCGCTATTTTAGGGCAGCATATGAAATAGACAATAATGACCCCTTAGTGAATCATTATCTTGAAAAATTAGCAAAAGTTTCTGAGTAAAAGTTTCAACAGCTTAAAATCATGGCAGTAGTACAAGAATATATTAGCCGTTCACCCGAAGATACTCATCGAATTGGTTTTGACATAGGATCTCTCCTTACAGCCGGTTCTATTATTTCTCTTCGCGGAAGTCTCGGTACTGGAAAAACTACTTTTACTAAAGGGATTGCTCAATATTTTACTATTCAAGAAACAGTGACCAGCCCTTCCTATACTATCTTTCAAGAATATACCGGGGATCTCACCTTGTTTCATCTTGATTTATATAGAATAGAATCCTTGGAGGAATTTGAACTGCTTGGAGTTGAAGAATTCTTTTATGATAAGGGAATTACTATTATTGAATGGAGTGAACTTATAGAAGATCTGCTCCCCCCTTCAACGATTTTTATAGATTTTAAAATTCTTGAGAATCAAAACAGAAAAATCATAATAAATTCCCCTGAAGGGAAAACTTCCATGATCAATAGGAAGTAAGCATTTCTTGAAACGTTTTCTGCAGGAAACAAAAAAGGCAATACCGATGAAAAACATTTTAGCTTTTGATACTTCAACAAATTTTATTCATGCAGCAGTCATGAAAGAGGGGAAATTAACCAGCTTCTCATCCAATACGGGACTCACACATAGTGAACATTTACTGAAAATCCTGGATTTTCTTTTACATCAATCAAGTTTAGTATTAAAGGACATCGATCTTATTGTCTGCAGTCGAGGACCCGGATCTTTTACCGGGTTAAGGATAGCTTTATCTACAGCAAAAGGGCTTTCTCTGGGAGCATCGATCCCTTTGATAACTGTACCAGTATTGGACACCCTTTTTTCAGACTTTTCCTGGTATCCGAAAACGGTCATTCCTGTGATGGATGCTAGAAAAAATCGAGTCTATTCAGCGGTATATAAAAAGAGCGAAAATATTACTGGATTTTTAGACATTTCCTTAGTAAATTTGTTTCATATGATAAAGGATTTAAATTCTTGTCTTATCTGCGGTCCAGATGCATGGATGCTGTCTGATTATATTATTAATGAAAAAGGGAAAACATTCTGGAATGAAAAAAAATATGTTATGAAAAATTCATTTGTTAATCCTTCATTATTAATACATTCAGGAATTAATCTTTATAATGCACTAGGCGGAGAACACGATGAGTCCGGCCCCCTCTATATTCGCAGAAGTGAAGCAGAAGAGAAAATGCTGCAATCACATACTAAAAATGATTAAAATAAATGAACATATAAAGAAAATAAAAAAAGAAAAGGGCTGATTGAAAAATTTAATAAAAATTAAGCAGTTACCTATGAAATCAGACTAAAATTGCGTCTAATTTAACGATAAATTCTGGGTGACACACTATTAAACAGTACATTTTGTAAATATATACTATATGGAGGTACTTAAACATGGAAGTACAAAAGGACATTGTGATCATTGGAGGAGGAGCAGCTGGACTATCAGCAGCTCAATACGGCGCTAGAGCAAATATGCGCACTACATTAATAGAAGAAATGTCACCAGGCGGACAAGCCCTCGTTATAGATGATCTTGAAAATTACCCAGGTTTTCCGACTCCCCTTTCAGGGTTTGAGCTAACTCAGCGTTTTATGGATCAGGCAAATAAATTTGGTGCTGAGCTGATGAGTGCAACAGTTAAATCTGTAAGAAAAGAGAAGAATTATTTTATTATCGACACTACTGAAGGTCAAGTCACCTCATATACAGTAATTTATTCTACCGGGGCTCATCATAGAAAACTGAATTGCACCGGTGAAGAGGAATTCTCTGGTAAAGGGGTATCTTACTGTGCAACATGTGACGGCCCTTTTTTTAAAGGGAAAAAAATGCTGGTAGTCGGCGGCGGGGATGCCGCTTGCGATGAAGCTTCTTACCTTTCAAAATTATCGGACAATATTGTCCAAATTCATCGAAGAGATCGATTCCGTGCCCAAAAATCTTTAGGAGACCGTGTACTGGCAAATGAAAACATTGAAGTGCGGTTTAATCATGAACTACAAGAGATTAAGGGTGAACAGAAAGTTAGTTCAGTGATTCTACTTGATAATAAGAACAATAAAACATATGAAGAAGAGTTCGATGCTGTCTTTATTTTTGTGGGATCAATACCCCAGACTGATTCTGTTCCCCAGGGAGTAGAATTAGACGAAGCAGGTTATATACAAACAGACCAATGTATGAAAACATCAGTTTCCGGAATATATGCAGCAGGCGATGTCCGCTCGACACCTTTTAGGCAGTTGGTTGTAGCTGCTGGAGAAGGAGCTATTGCCAGCCATTGTGCTTCTCAATATATTGATGAAATAAAGGGACAGGCTTATAATTAAGGTCTTTTCCCTGCCTGAGTATTGTTAAGCTGCTTAAAGCTGCTCAGTAATGAGAAATATTCAAGGAATAGGTATTCACCTATTCCTTTTTTACATATACCATGTAATAGAGTCTTACATATTAATTCATTTTTAACAGGAGTTATTTTGCAGTATAATTTAAATGACAATATATCAGTTGAAGAATTGAAGGGAGGAGACCACCTTGCTCTTCTTTATCGCAATAACACTGAATGGGCTGATGTAGTTTTAAATTTTCTGACAACAAAAATAGACCAGAATGCTCTTTGTATGTATATAAAATCAGAACACTCAACAGAAGATCTAAGGAAGAATTTTATACAAGCAGGTAAAGATTTTGATTCCTTAGTACACTCACAGCAATTAAGGATTTTTGATGCAGATACAACCTATTTAAAAGACGGTAAATTTAATGCCGTAAATATGGTAAAAAAACTTAAAGAAATGATAAAAGAGGTTGAAAACAGCCAATACTCATTTCTTGCTGTTACTGGTGAAACTGGCTGGGTTAATCAGCAAGAAAATATGTCAGCTGAACTAGTTGAATATGAAAATCTTTTAAACGAAGAAATTTTCCCATTTTTCCCAATTGCTGCAGTATGTCAGTATAATATTGAAAAATTACCATCTGCATTATCTCTAGATATTATAAGAAGCCATCCTTTTGTGGTTTGGAAGGGAGAAACACACAAAAATCCTTATTACATAAACCCTAAACTGTATAAAGGTATGACGCCTAAACAGGAACTGGAAACTTGGCTATACAATATTGAGAACTTAACTAGCTCTTCTGTCTACAATTTAAAACACATGCTTGATCAGACTATTCTGGCTCTAGCAAAAGCAACAGAAAAAGTAGATAGATACACTTCCGGCCATCAAGTAAAAGTTGCAAAACTTTCCAAAGAAATTTCCAGCAGAATGGAAATATCTGAAGAGAAGCAGGAAGCAATTTGGTATGCAGCCATGCTGCATGATATTGGGAAAATAGCCGTCCCCACCGAAATACTGAATAAAAAAGGTCAGTTATTCCCCCATGAGTGGAACCTCATTAGAAGACATCCAAGAATAGGGTATGATATTCTCCATACAGTATCTTCCCAATTTCCTATTGATGTTTATATTCTTCAGCACCATGAACGGATTGATGGGTCCGGCTACCCTCTTGGTTTAGTTGGAGAAAAAATCCTTCCCGAATCTCAAATTATTTCTGTAGCAGATACTGTAGAAGCCATGACAAATGATCGACCCTATAGAAAGTCACTTGGTCTTGAAAAAACTATGGAAACCATAAAAAATGAGCGCGGTATTAAATTTTTACCGGAAATTGTCGATATCTGTATAGAAATATTTTCTGAGGATCCCAATTTCCTCATTATGAAATAAATAGAAACTCATAATTAATTAGTTGGAAATTCATCAAATCAAGCTTGACGATTGTTTTTTTACATGGTTGAATTTAAATATATGAAAATACTGATGATTACAAGTGAAGCTGTTCCGTATGCAAAATCTGGAGGATTGGCAGATGTTGTCACCTCCTTATCTTCCTCCTTAACTGACCAAGGGCATGATGTTCGTATAATTATGCCTAATTATGGAAATATTCAACATGAATCTTCTTCAACAGTTGGTTCTCATTTGAGGGCATCATGGGGAATAGATCAAACTGAATCTTTTTCTTATATTATTGAAAGCTGCAGAAACATAACCTGGTATTTCGTTGATAACCCCTTATTTAGTGAACGGAAAGGAATATATGGAGAAACATCACATAGCCCTTATCCTGATAATTTATACCGCTTTTCATTTTTCTCCTATGCTGTCTTTGAATTACTGAAACAGGAAGAGTGGATACCAGATATTATCCATTGTCATGATTGGACAACAGGCTTTATTCCTTCCCTTGCTAAGTCCCCTGATTATCCTGATTTTAATAAAATTAAAAGTGTACTGACAATTCACAATTTAGGCTATCAGGGCATTTTCTCCAGACTAGATATTTTTCTTACCGGTTTCTCAAGAAAAACGCTTTTTCATGATTCTGTACCAAAACAGAATTCGCAAATTAATATGCTTTCCACAGGTATCGCACATGCCGATTGGATAACAACAGTATCAGAGAATTATGCAGAGGAGATTAAAACACCGGAATTTGGTCATGGCTTAGAGTATCTGCTTCAATCAAGAGCAGAAAATTTAACTGGAATTCTCAACGGTGTAGATTATGAAGAGTGGAGTCCTGAAAAAGATCAGTTCATTCCTCAAAAATATTCTTTAGAAACTATTCACGACAAGAAGCTTAATAAAACCAAGCTTCAGCAGGAATTTGGATTAAAGGAAATAGAGTCTATTCCTGTATTTGGAATAATCTCAAGAATTGCGGACCAAAAAGGATTCATAGAACTGCTGCAGGGTTCTCCTTGTGTTCTGGAAAGAATAGCTGAAGAATTTGCTGTTCAGCTTGTTATTGTAGGAACTGGGGATCAGGAACTTGAACAGAAACTTATGCTTTTGGATAAGAAATTTGACAATATATCAGTAAAAATTACTTTTAATGATTATCTTGCTCATCTTGTAGAAGCCGGTGCTGATTTTTTTATTATGCCCAGCAGGTATGAACCCTGCGGACTGAACCAAATTTATTCGCTGCGTTACGGGACACTTCCCATAGTGCATGCTACAGGAGGTCTAAAAGATACTGTAGATGATATTGAGGCAAGTTATAATGATAATGGTACGGGAATTGTATTTTTTGAGCTTTCCCCTGAATCTATTTACGAGGCTTTAGTTAGAGGGATACAGCTATATGTAAATTCTCCAGATAAGTATCTACATTATGTCGCCAATGCGATGCAGAAAGATTATTCCTGGGAACGAGCAACAAAAAAATATGAGAATATCTATTCTTCAGAAGGAGTGCATTATGATGAGTAAAGTTTTAGCTATTGTACTTGGCGGAGGGAAAGGAACAAGACTATATCCTTTGACAAAAGACAGATCAAAACCAGCTGTCCCTTTTGGAGGAAAATATCGCTTAGTGGATATCCCCATTTCGAACTGCATTAATAGTGATTTACGGCAAATTTATATACTGACACAATTTAATACGGCATCTCTTCATAACCATATTTCTAATACGTACATCTTTGATTCTTTCTCAAAGGGCTTCGTAGAAGTTTTAGCTGCAGAACAGACTCATCAAAGTGATGATTGGTATCAGGGCACCGCAGATGCAGTTAGAAAAAATATTAAACATTTCCACGATCAGGCCCCGGATTACTATATTATTCTTTCCGGAGATCAGCTCTACAGAATGAATTTTATGGAAATGTTTAAAAAGCATATTGATTCCGGAGCAAATCTAACCGTTGCTGCTAAAGCGGTTTCAAGAGAAGAAGCTACCGGTTTGGGGATGATGGGAATTGACAATAAAGGCTATATAAACTCATTTGTGGAAAAACCAGCCCCGGAAGACGATATTGATTATTTAAAAGCACCAGAAGCAGTTTTACGGGAATCTATTGCATCAAGTGAACTTAGTAAAAAGAATTTTCTTGCTTCCATGGGTATCTATATTTTTAACGCTCCCGATATGGAAGCAATGCTTGATAATGATTTTAAAGATTTTGGTAAAGAGATTATACCCAATGCAATAGAAAACAAGAAAGTCAGTGCATATGTTTTTGATGATTTCTGGGAAGATATTGGAACAATAAGAGCTTTCTATGAAACAAATTTAAATATTGCATCCATTGAACCGGAATTCAATTTTTACGATGAACTGATGCCCATTTATACCCATAGAAGACACCTTCCGGCAACTAAAATGAATTTCTGTACGATTAGTCAGTCACTTGCTTCAGAAGGAAGTATCATCACCAATGCATCCATTGTAAATTCAATCATAGGTGTTCGAACCCTCATTGAATCTGGTGCTAATCTGGATGGTGTTTACTGCATGGGCTCCGGTTATTACGAGACTGAAAAAGAAAAAATGCTGAATAAAGAAAAAAACATCCCGAACATAGGGATTGGACGCGGAACTATCATCAAGAATGCTATTATTGATCAAAATGTGAGAATTGGAGACGGCTGTCGCATTGGAATAGATAATAAGCTTCGTGAAGATGGTATGTATGATAATTACTGGATAAAAGACGGTTTAATAGTTATCCCGAAAAATGGAATAATTCCATCCGGCACTGTTATATAGAAAAAAATTTGAGAAAGTCTACCCAAAAGGATAAGCTTTTAGATAAGCTTGACTAAAAAATAAAAAAATCTGGGGGCTGCATGCCCCTTGAACTAACACTTTGGTATTTGGGGGTTAATCTAATATTATCTAAAGAATTTAAAGAAAACTCTTCACTTCACTTTTCAAAAAATTATTCTTCAAATATTCAGCTAAAGCTTTGTCTGATTCTGCTAAAGGCAAGTTAAGTATTTCATCGATACTTAACCACATTACTTTCTGATGTTCATGTAATTGAAAACAATCTTCCATTATCTGTATTAGATAAGCTTGTAACTCATACTGCTTGCTGCGGTTTTGAAAATGTGTTGTAAATAATTTATCCTTAACAATTATATCTATTCCCAGTTCTTCGCGATATTCTCTTTTCAAGGTTTCCCAAGGGGTTTCGCCTTCCCGGTTTTTACCGCCGGGGAATTCCCATGATTCACCAATTGAGCTTCCTGGTTTTCTGAGAGCTACTAAAAAAGTATTATTATAATATGCTACTCCGGCAGTAGTGATGCGCAAAACTCTTACTCCATTTACTTATTATTCAGGATTGGTTATTAAGGATTCTTGAAACGACATGTTTTGAACTACAGGAGTACTGCGCCGGGAAAAAGGAAATGAAAGAAAGCGATACCTAATGTAGTATATCCTATTATTTTTTTATTTGTGTAATAGAAAGTTTTTACTTTCTCAATAGAATCATCGTTTGAACTGCTTTTTGTTTCCTCTTCAACATCAATTTCTATTTCATCTTCATCTTCCTGCTGGCTTCTCTTTATTTCAAAAATGTAAAAAGCGCTTAATGCAAGTAAATTCAGAGCTGGAAAAAAATCTCCAACAACTACAGGACCCGGATCGACAGGAGTTATAAGCTTCATAATTCCTACAATGCTGGTTAATACAATTAAAACAATTCGAGCGTTTACATTCTCAATAAATGTGCGTCTTGTAAAAATAACAATCTCAAACTTACTGCCTAAATGATCAGATAAAAGAATAGCAGCTCCTAGCAGTTCAAGAACCACTGTTAAAAAATAGAATTGAATCATTCCAAACTCCATGATATATAAAACATAACATTTTCAGCTACCGTGTATTCATTAAACATCTGCCTGTTACAAAGGGTAACATAATCATATCAGTATTCCT
>JAIPFS010000028.1 GCA_021736545.1 Spirochaetia bacterium
GGGAGGACCAGAAAGCGGCCGGCATAGAGCTTTGCGCGTTCCATCTCCTTTGCTCCGATGCATTTGCCGATCATCACCGCCGCAGCGTTGCCGGTACCGATGAAGACTACGAAAAAGAGATTCTGTATGGATTCGCTGACATTAGCTGATGCTATGACATCGGTACCCATACGGGCATAGACCATTTTATAGACCACCATTCCCAAGGCCCAGAAGATTTCATTCAGGATAACCGGGAGGGCGGTGATAAAGAATTTTTTCACATAAGCACGGTCAAAAGAGAGATATTCCCGGATGGAGCCTGCGGCGGGGGTTTTTTTTGCATACGCGATCCAAATGATGATAAGCATGCCGAGACCCCGGGCAGCGGTGGTTGCATAGGCTGCACCGTTCACACCCATGGCCGGGAAGCCGAAGTTTCCAAAAATCAGCAGATAGTTGAAGAAGGTATTGATGCTTAGGGAGATAGCAGTGGAGATGAGGGGATATTTAGCCAGCTCCACACTCCTGAGGGCCGTGGAGTAGATGAATGAGATCCCCATGAATATATAGCTTACTGCCACAATGCGAAGGTAGCCGATTCCCGCTTCAATAACCGCCGTGTCCGGCGTAAAAAGCCCCATGATTTGCCGCGGGAAGAGAAATGATGCCAGTGCGACAGTAACTGCTCCCAAGGAAGCTGTCATGAGGCCTACTCCCATGGCTTTATGTATAGATTTCAGGTCTCTGTTTCCCCAGTACTGGGCGATAAAAATGGAGGCGCCGCTCCCTGTCCCAAAAAAGAAGAGGATAGTAAGGAAGAACATCTGGTTCGCCAGTCCGACGCCTGCAATCTGCACCTCACCGAGCTGTCCGATCATCAGCATATCTACAAAAGAGAGGGAGGATATAAGGAGGTTCTGCAGCATGATTGGTCCGGCAATGGATAAAAGGGATGTATAAAAGCGGCGGTCGCCAAGGAGTTCTTTCATTTCCGATGTGTCCTTTTCTTGTTCTTATTTTTCTTATTTCTTGAACCTGAAATTTGTCTTTTTCCCCTTTGTTTTGATCGTACTTGATGGCTCTCTGTCTTTCCGGCTCCCGAAGAGTTGTGACGGTGTGCCGATATCAGGCAGTCGGGGCAGCTCCCGATCAGATCAGTCCTCCCCGCTTTTTCCAGGGCTTCCCGAACAAGGCTATCATTTTCTCGGCGGTTGAACTGCAGGAGGGCTCTCTGCAGCCGCTTCTCCCTGCCCCGCGGTACGTAGACATCAGCAAAATTTCTTCCTGGCCGCGGATCGAAGCCAGTGTAGTACATGCAGGTGGAGACGGTGCCGGGTGTCGGATAAAAATCCTGGGCTTGCTCGGGGATTGTGCCGCTGTGTTTTAGATAGACTGCCAGCTCTGCGGCATCTTGAAGAGTGGAGCCGGGGTGTCCGGATATGAAATAGGGGATAGTATACTGTTCTTTTCCAATTTTTCTGCTGGTTTCCTTGAAAAGGGATACAAATTCTTCGTAGATCTGGACTTTCGGTTTACCCATAGTTTCCAATACCCTCGGAGAGATGTGCTCAGGTGCAATTCGCAGCTGCCCGCTGACGTGATGCCGGCAGAGTTCCTCCATAAAGGTCTTTCTGACAGCTTTTGGAGCGGCTAGAAGGTGGTCATAGCGAATTCCTGAGCGGATGAAAACTTTTTTTACCTTTGGAAGCGAACGAAGGCGTCGAAGAATGGTGAGGTACTCCATCTGGTCATCTTCTACAGCTCTGCAGCGCTCGGGGAACAGACACAGAGTCTCTTCACAAGGACCGGATGCCAGCTGTTTCCGGCATGCTGGTTTTCGAAAGTTTGCGGTCGGACCGCCCACGTCATGGATATATCCTTTGAAAGCGGGGTCTTTGCTCAGCTTGCGGGCCTCATTTTCCATAGAATCTCCGCTCCGGGATTGAATGATGCGTCCCTGATGGTAGTGGATGGCGCAGAAACTGCAGCTGCCGTAACAGCCGCGATTGCTGGTGATGCTGAAGCGTACCTCTTCTAATGCCGGTATTCCGCCGGAGCTGTTATAAACTGGATGGGCTTTTCCGGTAAAGGGCAGTTCATAGATACGGTCCATCTCTTCTGTACTGAGGGGTTCGGCAGGAGGATTCTGCACAATATACCCTCGGCTGTAGGGTTCTGCAAGAATTTCAGGCTTCATGGGGTTATTATGGAGCAGTCTGAGCTGAACACTTTCAGCAAAGGCTCGTTTCCCCTCCGCAGTCCCTTGATTACTTTTGGGATCGCGCCGGGATACCGCTTCATAGGAAGGCAGCTTGATAAGCGGCGGGTGCTTCTGGATGATGGGTTCAGCTGCTGTGTCCAGTTCACGTGCATCATTGGAGGTCTGAGTTTCATGGGATCTATGTGATTCTTGTGATTCAGCAGATGTTCCAGATTCATGAGGTTTTGGGGATTCACTGGATTTATTGGATATAGTCGGCAGTTCAGGTGAAAAAAACAAGGTTCCCGGTATATCGCGGATATCTCGAATGGGAACTCCATTGCGTAGCTCCCTGCAGACCTGCACAACCGCTTTTTCTGCCATTCCGTAGATCAGAAGGTCTGCTTTTGCATCCAGTAAGACTGACCGCCGGACTTTTCCTGACCAGTAGTCATAGTGACTTAAGCGCCTGAGGGAGGCTTCAATACCGCCGAGAATGATGGGTGTATCCTTGTAAGCCTGTTTTAATCGTGATGTATAGGTAATTAGAGCCCTGTCAGGACGAAAACCCGCTTTTCCCCCCGGCGAGTATTGATCTTCAGATCGAGGCTTGTTTGCTGCGGTGTAGTGCGCGGTCATGGAGTCGAGGTTACCGGAGCTTACCATAAATGCGCAGCGCGGTTTTCCTAATGCGGAGAAATCATCCGTACGATCCCATCGGGGTTGGGGAATAATACCTACTCTGAAGCCTGCATGCTCCAGAACGCGGCTGATTACTGCAGTGCCGAAGGAGGAGTGGTCTACATAAGCATCACCAGAAATTATGATGATATCGCACTGATTCCATCCGCGAGCTGCCATACCGCTTGCTGAAATGGGAAGAAAATTCGAGGCAAGATTTTTTTGAGCCTGGGACTTCTTAGGAATTGATTGAAGAGGCTGTTTTTTTTCTTTATATGCAGTTTTATATGCAGTTTTTCCCTGTTTAGAATTTTTCATTCAGCATGCGCCCCTTTGCAAAGTGCCATATACTATCACGCGTCGGAGCCTGTAGAAAAGAGTCCCTCTGTAATAACCGCTTGATTTTGATAAAAAAAATAATTACGTTGACGTACATAGTTTGACTTCTCATGATCTACATAGTATCTTTAAACTTGCAGATATATAGAGTAAGATATGAGACTCATTAGAATATAAGATATTGCGAACAAGGAGATGCCATTGGCAAAAGAGAACGTGCCTTCGGTGCATTTTTATGATCAGGATTTCGTAGAAATCTACGACCGCACTTGGGTGTGGATACAAGATTTCTGGAAAACGGCGGATTCGGAGAACGGATTCAAGGGTACTTTTCTCGGATATCCTGATCAGGGTACCTATAATCAATATTATTCCATTATTTCCTCATTTTTTCTGGCGTACAGCAATGAAAAATATTCCCCTGCACCGATGCTGGACTTTTTTTACAGCATGCAGGAACCTGACGGCGCCATTAGAGGTGAATATTCCATGGAAGACGGAAGCCCTGTGTTTCATGAGGATAATCCTGAAGGAGTTCAGCCGCCGCTCTTTTCTTTTGCCGAATTCAATCTCTATCATAAGATGGGAAATAAAAGGCGTTTGAAAGAAATTGTTCCAGCGCTGCAGTACTATTATCAGTGGCTGGAGAACACATTTAAGCAGGAAAACGGTCTGTATGCCGTACCGCCGGCGGCAACCATGATGAACAATGCCGTTGGTGAGCATGTCCGCTATTCCTTGGAGTTCAATACCCAGCAGGCGCTCAATGCCCTATATCTTTCTGCAATCGGTGATATCCTGAATGATAAAGAACTGAGCTTTCAGTATAAACGCCTCTATTTTACTCTGAAGACCCGTATTAATTCTCTGATGTGGAATCAGGATGACAGTATTTACTACAGTCTTGATGAGAATGGGAAGCAGATTTGTGTAAAAACTATTGGTGCTTTCTGGACTCTTCTGGCAGAGATTCCTAATGAGTACCGGGTGGAGGAACTTATCCGGCACTTGAAAGATCAGGAGTCCTTCGGAACGGAAAACCCGTTTCCCACAATAGCCGTGGATGAGCCGGAATTTTCTGAGAATGGTGAAGGTTATCATGGTTCAGTAGTTCCTTTTCTGACTTATATGGTTATTAAAGGACTTGAACGGTATCAGCGTTATGATTTTGCCAGGGAATGCGCCATTCGGCATCTGTATTTTATGCTGGATACTCTGCATCCCGATGGGAAAGAGATTGGGGATGTCTACGAAGCCTATAAACCGCTTCAGGAAGGTGCCCCTGTGTGGACTGGGCATCCGGAATTCCCGAGAAAAAAATTCCTGCCCATGGTGGGAATCTCCACCATCACCATGATGATAGAGAACGTCTTAGGTTTTGAAATTAGTCTCCCCAAAAAGACAGTTGACTGGGTTATGCCGACCTTGGAAGCTATGGGAATTGAAAACTTATCTCTGAAGCGAAACTTGATAACTGTACTTAGCAGCAAGAATCTAAGGGGATGGGAAATTCGCTTGGAATCGGAAAAACTCTACTATTTTACCATTGATATACTGGATGAAAAGAAAAACAAAACGCTTCCTATCCCTTCCGGAAAATGTTCTATGCTCATTGATAAGTTATAGGAAGTTATTGCAAATCTCCGATTATAGATTGAAGATACAGAATAAAGATTAAAGGTTACAGATCCAAATAAAAGCTTCCAGCTTACGCGGAGCTTACTGAATAGAAATGAACTGAGGAGATAGCGCTTTGGCTTGGATTGGAAAAATAATTGGCGGGACGGTAGGCCTTTTCATGGGCGGCCCCCTGGGGATGATAGCTGGGGCAGCCTTCGGACATATGATAGACTCCACAGGTGAAGGCCAGGCCGGGCAGGGAACCGGAAATCAACGTCGTATCTGGGAAGAACAGCAGAGAAGAAGACAAGGAGGACCGTTTTCACAAAGTGCAGGGACTGCTTTTTCAGCTGATCGAAGACAGCAGCAGTCTCAGATGGTCTTTTTTGTTGGAGCTTTCTCCATGCTGGCAAAGATTGCGTCCGCCGATGGTTCTATTTCTCAAGCGGAGCGGAAGAAAGTTGAGGAGTTTGTTAACCAGGATTTGCGGCTTTACGGCCAGAGCAAGGAAGCAGCGCTTCGTATTTTTGAAACAGCCTTGAATGAAAAGGGGTCATTTCATGAATTTGCTCAGCAGTATTATCAGCAGTTCCGCAATGAAAATCAGATGCTCCAGCTGATGATTGATATCATGTATCGGGTTGCCCTGGCTGACGGACGAATGACTTCGGCTGAAGATAAACTGATCTCTTCCGCTGCTCAGATTTTCCATCTGCCGGAGAGCATCATAGATATGATTCGAAAACGCTATATGAAAAATGTATCAGGTAAAACCTACGCGGTACTCGGCGTTTCTCCCGATGCAAGTGATGATGAGATAAAAAAAGCCTATCGAAAACTTGTAAGTGATTATCATCCCGACAAAATTGCTTCAAAAGGGCTTCCTGATGAATTTAATAAATTTGCTGAGGAAAAGTTCAGAGAAGTGCAGACTGCATATGAAGAAATCCGTGAAGAGCGGAGCTTCTAAAGTTTTAAGTAAGTTTTTTTGAGAAGTATTCAACTGGAAGTTCTGAACAGGTAGACGGCTGGAATAGACGGCTGGAACGGGTTTTATTTATTTGGCGCAATCACCAATAACTGGCTCAATCATCAATAACTGGCTCAATCATCGTCCACATTTACCCTGCCTCTGAGTGATCTGGTCAGGGTTATCCTATCAGCATACTCCAAATCTCCTCCAACAGGCAGTCCGGACGCTAAACGTGTTGTTCTAATGCGCTTTGTATTTCCCTCAGCATCGGAAAGTTGAATATCCTTCAGCAGGTGGGACAGATACAGGGCTGTCGTATCTCCCTCTTCCGTAGGATTTGTGGCGATAATTATTTCAGTGATGCTATCCTTCTTTATTCGATTTATCAGTTTTCCGAACTGAAGCTGATCAGGCCCTATCCCGTCCAGAGGCGAAATAACTCCATTCAGCACATGGAAAAGACCATCATAGGCGCCTGTTCCGTCGATGCTTATAACATCCTGAGGCTCTTCTACCACGCAGATTGTGTTACGATTACGGCTCTGATCAGTGCAGATTCTGCAAGGATCCTGCTCAGTAAATGAACCGCAGATTGAGCAGCGGTGTATTTTCTTTTGAATCTGTTCCACAGCTGATGCCAAATGGCGATTAAACTCTTCATCAGTCTGCAGCAGATAATAAGCAATACGGGCGGCGCTTTTCTTCCCGATGCCTGGTAGTTTTGAAAAGTCCTGTATTAACTCTTCCAGTGCGTTCATGCTGTACCTCTTACAGGGGAGATAAATACTGTGAGTGCTGATTGCATCGTCGGTTCTTCATTACTGTTCTATGAGCTTCTATGAGCTTGGGAATCCGCCGGGGAAACCGGGCATTCCTCCTGGCATTCCACCGGTCATGCCGGCTGCTTCAGACTGCATCTTCTCTTTAACATTCTGCATTGCTGAATTGAAAGCAGCAAGTATCAGATCCTGAAGCATAGAAACGTCATCAGGATCCACTATTTCCGGAGCTATACTGACCTGTTCGATCTCCATAGCTCCATTCATATCAATTTTCACCATACCTCCTCCAGAAGAACCGGATGCATGTATGTCTTTCATCTTTTCTTGAATATCTTTGAACTGAGACTGAAGATTATTCAAGTTCTTCAGCAGTTCCATTGGATCCATTGTACCCATGTTTTTTTCCTCCATCGATAACTTCACCCCGAAAAAGCTGGGTGATCATCTGTACAGTATTGTCATCTTTAATCTTTTCTTTCGGATCCTCTCTCTCCTGATTTTCTGATGTAAAGCGCAGGTTTAAATTTTCACCGATCCTTTCATTTAATAGTGACTGTATGGTCTGTTTTTCCTGTCTGACTTTTTCTGCGGAGAAAGGGGTGCTGAAGATTAGGGTCAGGGTGTTTTCTTTCAGGTCCCACCGTTTTACCTGATTCAGCGCTGATGCCAGGGTAGGCCGGTCTTTTGCAAGGCTGGTTATAATTTCGCCGAGCGTCTCCTGGGTAAATTGCCCCAATTGCCCAGTTTGTTCAGTATTTTTTTCTTCATCATGATCTGGATTTGAGGATTTGGTAAAATTTTTTATAAATTCGTCATCTTCAGATTTTCCGATGCTGACAGCAGGTTTGTTTTCTGTCTGCAGCTCAGTATTCTGCTCATCTTTCTGAGTCTCAATTGCTGCATCAGCTGAATCATCCTCAAGTTCCTCCTCTTGTACAGAAGCGGGGACAGCAGCGGACGGTTCAGTCTGTTTGCCCGGCTTGCCAGTTTCATCCGGCGTCTCAGCTTTTTCCACTTTTTGAGCTTCTTCTTTGTTTCCAGCAGCTCGAAGGTGTTTCTGAAATGCCTGCATAATCGAGGCTGAACCAGTTTTATTCGAGGATTCGGTTTTTTCAGAAGCTGCAGAAGAAAATAAAGAAGAAGTAGTAGATGAAGAAGAAAAGCTGGATGCTGACGATATCTTTGATGACGCCTTCTCTGCTGAATGAAATTCAGCCCTTCTTTTATCTTTACTCCCCGACTTGCTGCTTATCCTTTCTTCCCCCTGTTCGGAAAGTTCAAGGCTTTCCTGAAGCTGTTCAATTCGTGCAATCAGTGTTGTCGGTGAAACCATGCTGCTCAAACTGCCCAGTCTGTGAATCAGCAGCTCAAGTTCAAAGCGTTGGTTCAAGGAGTAGCGGAGATTTCGGTACAAATTCAGCAGAAGGTCTATGATCGTCTCTATATGTTCGGATGAGAAGGACTGTACAGCCCGCTCTGAAAAATGATCAATGCGGTTTCCGATAAGAGCTTCTGCCGTAATTCCCTGTTTAATAAAGAGAATAGAGCGGAAGTATTCAGTCAGGTCCACTGTGAACTGCTCTACAGATACTCCCTGGGAGAGAATTTCACTGCTTAAATTCAGGGCATCAGAAATGGAATGATCGGCAAGATGCTCCACAAGCTTATTGATGCGGTCAACACCGATCAAGCCGAGCTTCTCCCTGATCTTGTCCATAGTTATTTCTCCTTCTGAAAAGGAGATAATTTGATCAAGCAGGGTGTAGGCATCCCGGAGTGAGCCTGTGGCCTCTTTAGCTATCCAAAAGAGAGCGTCTTCTTCAACGGTGTAGCCCTCTTCCTCTATTGCTTCAGCCAATTTTTTCTGAATAGTTTCCAGGGCAATCAGCTGAAAATGGAACTGCTGACAACGCGAGCGGATAGTGGCCGGAACTTTATGGATTTCTGTAGTGGCAAAAATAAAAACTACGTAGGGAGGCGGTTCTTCAATAGTCTTCAGCAAGGCGTTGAAAGCACTATTTGAAAGCATATGAACTTCATCTATTATGTATATCTTGTATCTGCTGCTGTTCGGAGCAAAAAGAACTTCGTTTTTTATCTCCCGCACATCATTGACGGAGGTGTTGCTGGCACCGTCTATTTCGATTACATCCAGGGCGTTTCCAGATGCTATTTCATAACAGTTGGAACAGACACCACAGGGTTCAGCAGTAGGCCCTTGTTCACAATTAAGAGCCTTGGATAAAATCCTTGCAGCAGATGTCTTTCCGACACCCCTGGGGCCTGAAAAAAGGTATGCATGGGCAATCCGTTGATTTTCCAGGGAATTCATCAAGGTGGATACAACAAAATCCTGTCCTGCCAACTCTTTGAATACGGCAGGGCGCTTTTTAGAAGCGGTAACCTCGTAAGCCATGTATAGTTCTCCTTAAAGAGCAGTATACACTAATGAAGGGCAACAAAAAACCCCTTCAGCTCAAGTCAAGTAGATTGGGTCTCACCAGCGAATCACTTACCGCTGCTACCTTCCGGTCCTGACGGGGTTGGGTGACAGCTGATAGCCCAGTACCTGACCATCAACACTGAAGGGGAATACGGAGAGAGAGGGATTCGAACCCTCGGAACCCGGTTAGGGTTCACACACTTTCCAAGCGTGCACCTTCGGCCAACTCGGTCATCTCTCCAAAGCATAGCCCATACCATGGTTTTCCCATGTACGGTTCAACCATAAAACACAAAGAAAAAAAAGGCAATAAATTCATGCAGTAAAAGCATGAAAATAACGGAGAGAGAGGGATTCGAACCCTCGGTGCCGCAAAACGGCACAACGGATTTCGAATCCGCCCGATTCGACCGCTCTCGCATCTCTCCGGCAGAGAAATGTACCCAAGAGGATTCGAACCTCCGACCTTTAGATCCGCAATCTAATGCTCTATCCAGCTGAGCTATGGGTACATAAAAACGGAGAGGGAGGGATTCGAACCCTCGGTACCGTTACCAGTACAACTCCTTAGCAGGGAGCCCGATTCAACCGCTCTCGCACCTCTCCATTGCATTGCAGATTCTAAAAAAATTAACGCTGATACAAGCTTTCCGCTTATCTGCCTAAGGCGGAAAAATAAGAAAAACCGCTGAAAGACAGCTGCATTTCTTCAGCGAAACGGAGAGGGTGGGATTCGAACCCACGGAGCCTCTCGGCTCAACGGTTTTCAAGACCGCCTCCTTCGACCACTCGGACACCTCTCCAAATCGGTGTTTTACTATATAGACCATAAAAAACTTTGTCAATACAAGAGCCCTTCATGTAACTTGAGAAATTCTGAATAAGACTGTTTCCAGACAAGTATAAAAGGTATCCGGAATTCCTGCGATCATCAAAGCTGAGGACTGTATTCTGCCGATTTTTGGAATATCATCGACATATACTTTATCAAGCAGCTGCACTTCAGCTGTCTGTACTCTCTTTCAGTCGCTGCTGTTCTTTTGCTTTTTCCCGTTTCTCAATCTCTTTATCGATCCTCGAGAGCTGTTCCTGCATTCGTTCACGCTGATCAGTCTCTTTTTTAACCATATCTGTCGGAGCTTGCTGCTTGTCGCTGACAGATCTCTTGTGCAGTAGAGCAGAGGAAGCATCTGCTTTTTTCTCATTATTTGTACTTTTTTCTTTCTCTGCTTTCGAAGAATCCTTAACTAAACTCAGCTGTCCACTGATCTTTTCTCTTACTGCATAGAGCTGCTCAATGGACTCTGCCTCTTCGGCTCGGTCGAACGCAATTTCCTCGATTGATTCATTCTCCGTTTTTTTCGGTTTCTGGACAGGAGGCACATATTTATGATCCCCCGGATATTCTCTTCGATCTACAATTTGGGGGGACATAATTTCTATTTGTTCATTGTGGAGTGTATTAAGAATGGCTTTTTTAAGTTGTGATGTTCTGCTCAACCGCTCATTTGATTCTTCCAGAAGTCCATATACCCGGTAGCGTACTGCATAGTTTCCAAGCTCCTCAATAAATACGAATGGTTCCGCCAAGCTGCACGATTCTACAGCTTTTTTGAGTGCTTCCTCAACTTTACCATGCGGTTCATCGTAGCCTATTGAAACTGCGGCATGTATAAACGTTCCGCCTCGTCGAGTTACTTGAACAGCCTTTTGTACAAGTTGAAGATTCGGTATCATGACAATATCTCTGGTTATCAACTGAACCTCTGTATGGAAAATAGCAAAATCCGTTATACGTCCGTTCAAGCTTTCGAATTGAATAAAATCCCCTGCATGGAAACCATGCATCAATCGCAGCATGATACCGGCCATCGCATTTCCAACCAGCGTTGTAGAGGACAAGGCAATGATAACACTGAGAAGTATTCCAAGGATGCTGAGAACCTGCGCACGTACTTCTGCCGGCAAGGGGAGGAGGGCTGCTGCAATGAAGAGACCAAGAATGGAGACTCCCAGGGTGAAAAGCTGGCGGTGCAGCGGATAGTTCCGTGCATCCCTAATTGATTTCCTTATGATGAGCCGTCCTAGAACAATGACTGTGATGCTTACAGCCAGAGTTACAATTGTGCCTGTAACAGCAAGCAAATCCTGAAAAATACTATCCATTATCCCTCCAAGTACAGTATAC
>JAIPFS010000029.1 GCA_021736545.1 Spirochaetia bacterium
CCAATCAATTCCCTTCTCCTCAAAATAGGCGTAGCGCTTATCCAGATCCTCCCAGAGATAATGCAAATTGGTATATGGGTCATTAGAGAAGCTGTCTTCCATGAGCGGATTGCTGCAGGAGATAAGCAGGAGAGAAAAGAGTGCTGAAAAGAGCAGCAAGGGGAGGATCAGTTTGTAAGGAAGCAGGGAAGGTTTACTTGATTTCGGGATTGTATTTCGCAATGGAGTCATCGTGCATACCTCCATGTTTCAGGTTTTGAGAAAGGAATGGTATAACCCAGGGAGAAGAGGCTGCTTCCCCCCTGGATATCGATATCAATTTTCTTGAAATTATACAAATTATGCAGATAGCCGAAGCTGACGCTGTGCCCGTTATCGAGATGAATGGACAGGTTAACTTCTGTTCGTGTCTTCCAGGCATTGGGAATTCCTGCTACGGCGTAGTGATCAAAAATTACCTTCCAATCCGTGTTATCCTGCGGCGGAATGCTCGGAGCATAGGGATAGGTGTTGTAAATGCTTACCAGGGAACTGGTGATTACTGCCTGCAGGCTGCAGTAGAGGGGTTTCCAGGAAAAGAAGGAAGTGCTGAAATTCAGTGCAGCCTGGACAGATGCCGTGAGAGAAGCATCAGCATGTCTGAAAGCTGGAGCATTGTTGACATAATGAAGCATGGAGAGTGCCCCGACATCAAAACCCCCGCCGGCTGAGATCTGCCAGAAATCGGGCTGAAATGAGAGTACTGGAGAGGAGAAGGGTTCCCAGGTGAAACCGGCAGGATCCCGGAAGTCTTCCCGGGCAAGCCGGAAGCGGAGATTGTTCTGCAGATACATATAGGGGGTCATGAAAAAAGGCATGAGATCAGCTGAAGCATCCTGCTGAACCAGAGAGAAGCCTGAAACTACGCCGAAATCCGTATCGTTTATCAGCCCGCCGAAATCAATCAGATTTTCATGGTTGAAGAAACTGTGAAATCCAGACTTGACCAGGGGTGATACGGATGAGTCCTTTGCTGAACCTCCTCCAAGACCGCTGCTGATTGTCTGGCTCCAGTATATACTGCTTCCAGAGTCAGTACTCATCTCTTCAGCCGAGACGAGGGAAAGAGCTCCGCAAAGGAGGCTGAAAGAAAGTAAGATAAAGAATATCCGTCTACTCATGGTTAATAACTCCTGGGAACAGAATGAGTGTTTTCTCCTGTCTATGTTCTTTTGATATACGATTTTTATAAAATCATACGGGCAAAGATCTCTGCGGTCAAGTCACAATTTTTCTGGACAAACTGCTGTTCTGCACATACTGCTGCCGTACCTTGACGAAAAGTAGTGTATTCCCTGAACAACAGCAGAAAATCAAGCAGGGGATATACAAAGAAGAGAGCTCATTATAAAATGCATAGGAAAGGCTGCAGCTATCAGCATGAGGAATATACAGGCTATGAAAACTTTTCCAGAGTCATCGGAAAACCGCGGCAATCGTATAGATGCGGTGCTTTTCGACATGGACGGCTTGATGATCGATACAGAAAGGCTTGATATGGAGCTATGGCGCTCTATTGGGGCCGCCCAGGGATACGATATTCCTGAATCACTGATTCTCAATTCCGTTGGCCGCACCCGGGAGGATACTGAAGTAATTTTCCGTGAAGCCTTAGGTGCCGGTTTTGATTATCATACAGTTCGAAAATTGCGGATTCAGGAGAAATTTGAACGCTTCAAGAAGCAGGGAGTTCCCTTAAAAACCGGGTTGCTGAGTATGCTCGAACTGCTTGAGCGCCACGGAATCCGTAAAGCCGTGGCAACATCTACGGAACGCAGCCAAGCGGAAAAGGTACTTCGAATAGCCGGATTATATGAACGATTTGACGCTGTCGTCTGCGGAGATGAAATAAGCAGGGGAAAACCCGAGCCTGATATTTTTCTCGCCGCAGCAGAAAAACTAGCTGCAGAGCCGGTTTGTTGTCTTGTTCTTGAGGACTCCCATGCGGGGATCGCCGCCGCAGCTGCAGCAGGCATCAGATCTATTATGATTCCGGATATAAAAGCTCCGGATGCTGCATGCGAAAAGCTGGCTGAACGTATTTTCCCTGACCTCTCTACCGCCGCGGAATATGTGCATACACTTATCCGGAAGCAGTAAAGTATTTTCAAGCCTGGAACAGGCAATCGCAGTCATACCTGAAGCGCCGTAATTAGGAACACTTGTGCCCTGCCGAAAATTTTGGGGTGAATAAAAAATTAGAGAATTTAAAAAAAATTTCTTGATTTCAGAAAACAGTTATGGTAATCTGATTATATCAAGTGCACTCGCGTGCATAAAAATATATCATGCTGCGTACTATATACTGAAATAATGCTTGATATCCTGCAGTAAATTCAATATTTCCGGGAAGTTGCTTGAATGAGCAGGAATAATTTTACACTGTACGCACGTGCGTGCATAATGAGTAAAAGTACTGATACTTTATATGTGCTTATTTGTGAGGAATTTACATGAGGAGGAGAACAATATGATTGAAGCAAGCAGAAGCCGGGAAGCAAACTGCAGGTTACGATACGGAATGGTCGGCGGCGGAGAAGGCTCATTTATCGGGGATGTCCATAGACGGGCTATTCGTTTTGATGATCAGGCTGAACTGACCGCAGGATGCTTTTCAAGAAGCTTAGCTAAGACGCTCTCCACAGGTGCCGCTCTCCATATTGATAAATCAAGGCTCTATGAATCCTATACTGAGATGGCATATGAGGAAGCAAAACATGACTCTGGTATTGATTTTGTAGTCATTGTAACACCCAACAGCTCACACTACTCAATTGCCAGGACATTTCTGGAGCAGGGAATTCATGTTGTTTGTGATAAACCGCTGACTACAGGAAGTGAGGAAGCTCGAGAACTGATGGAGCTGGCAAAGGAAAAGGACCTGCTCTTCGGTATTACCTATACCTATACTGGTTATCCAGCGGTCAAGGAGATTAGAAATCTGATACAGCAGGGGACCATTGGGAAAATTACGTTCGTAAACGCCGAGTATCCCCAGGATTGGCTTGCAGAACCCTTAGAAAAATCCGGAGAAAACAAGCAGGCTGCCTGGCGAACGGATCCAGCGCAAAGCGGAATATCCAACTGTGTCGGAGATATCGGCAGCCACATGGAAAATATGGTCTCATATATGACTGATCTGAAGATTAGACGGCTGAGCGCTCGCCTGGATATTATGGTAGATGGCCGACAGCTTGATGATAACGCGACAATTATGGTGGATTATGACAATCGTGCAAAAGGGATTTACTGGTGCTCGCAAATTGCCTGGGGGAGTGATAATGCCCTGCAGGTAAGAATTTTTGGTGAAAAAGGGTCTGTCACATGGAATCAGGAAGATCCGAATCATTTTCAGTTAGCCGTCGCTGGTGAACCTGTAAAAACCCTATCCCGGGGAAGAGATGCCTTTTCAGAGCATCCGAACTCTCTGGTCAGAGTTCCGGCAGGACATCCCGAAGGGTATTTTGAAGCCTTTGCGAATATTTATAAAACCTATACAGGCGCTTTACGGAAGAAGAAAAATGGAGAAACGCTGACCAGTAATGATATGGATTTTCCGCAGCTGGAAAAGGGCTATGAAGGAGTCCTCTTTATCGAAAAATGTGTGGAAAGCTCAAAAAAGGAAGCTGCCTGGGTGAATATGCTCTAAGCAGATCATTTCAGGGGCAGATGCATGTACTGTCATATGGAACATGCGCAGAAACATGAGATTTTTATATGAAAAGGAGAATGATTATGGCACGGCCGGTAACAATTTTCAGCGGACAATGGGCGGATATGAAATTTGAAGACCTGTGTGAAACAATGGGTGAATTCGGATATGACGGAATAGAAATAGCCTGCTGGGGTGATCATATGGATGTTTCAAAAGCAGCCTCAGACCCAGCATATGTGCAGGAGAAAAAACGTATACTGGAGAAGAACGGGTTACGATGCTGGGCGCTGGGAGCACATTTAGCCGGTCAGTGCGTAGGAGATCTTTGGGATAAACGGTTAGACGGTTTTGCTCCGGATGCATATAAGGGAAATCCGGAAAAAATCCGAGAATGGGCTGTTTCAGAAATGAAGCTCACAGCAAAGGCAGCCGCAGCCATGGGCTGTAAAGTGGTCACCGGCTTCATGGGATCCCCGATTTGGAAATTTTTCTACTCCTTTCCGCAGAATTCAGCAAACATGGTAGAAGATGGCTACAAGGAAGTTGTTGAACTCTGGTCTCCTGTTTTTGATGCTTTCGATGATGCCGGTGTTAAATTTGCTCTTGAAGTGCATCCGTCAGAAATAGCCTATGACTATTGGACTACCAAAAAGCTTTTTGAAGTCTTTGATTACCGGGAAACTCTGGGCTTGAACTTTGATCCCAGCCATCTGATTTGGCAGGGGATGACGCCTGAAGTATTTATCAAAGATTTTCCTGAAAGGATTTATCACGTACACATGAAAGATGCTTCAGTCACACTGGACGGGCGATCAGGAATCCTCGGATCGCATCTACCCTTCGGTGATCATCGTAGGGGATGGAATTTCAGATCTCTTGGGCACGGGGATGTCAATTTTGAAGAGATAATTCGTGCACTGAACGATATAAGCTATTCCGGTCCGCTTTCTGTGGAATGGGAAGACAATGGTATGGAACGGATGTACGGCGCGGAGGAGTCCTGCAGGTTTGTAAAGGAAAAAGACTTTCAGTCCTCCAATGTACAGTTTGACGGAGCTATGGAGCAGTAAGGAGTATTGCATGAATACAGCACTTCTTGAAGCCGAATCCGTCTCAAAGGAGTTTTCCGGTGTCCGGGTGCTCAACAAAGTTACCTTGTCCCTGCACCCGGGAGAAATTCTCGGTGTTATTGGAGAAAATGGAGCTGGAAAATCGACTTTTATGAAGATACTCAGCGGGATTTATACGGCTACGGAAGGAATAATTCGAATGGGAGGGGAACAGGTCGAAATACGTGATCCCATTAATGCTAAAAAGCTTGGAATTACCATGATCCCTCAGGAATTTAATCTTGTTAACACCCTGGCTGTGTTTGAAAATGTTTTTCTCGGTAATGAACTTGTGAAAAAAGGACTCTTAGATAAAGCAAGCATGCGGCGCAGAACCCAGGAGGTTCTTTCAGAACTGCAGACTGAAATCAGTCCGGACGCCAGAATGATGGATTTGAGTGTAGCTCAGAAGCAGATGGTAGAGCTTGGGAAGGCTTTGGTGCATGAATCGAAGATTCTTATCATGGATGAACCTACAACAGTGCTTAATTCTGAAGAAGTGAAGATCCTCTTCCAGATCATGGGGAAGTTGAGAGAGCGAGGTGTCTCAATCGTCTTTATTTCCCATAAACTCAAGGAGGTGAAAACTATCTGCGGAAGAGTGCTGATTCTCAGGGATGGCGAACAGATCAGTTTGTCTCCCACTGCTGAGCTCAATATAAATCAGATGGCCAGAGGCATGGTTGGAAGAGAGTTGAATCAGGTTTTTCCACGGAAGCAGTTTACACAAGGAGAGAACATCCTCAAAGTGGAGGATCTTACAGTACCTGGCCTGCTGGATAAGATCAGTTTTACCCTGAAGAGAGGAGAGATCCTCGGTTTTGCAGGATTGATGGGTGCCGGCAGGACTGAATTAGCGGAAACTATTATGGGGATCAGGCAGAAAAGCGGCGGTAGAATTTTGGTTTGCGGAGAAGAAGTGCAGATTGATCACCCTAGAGAGGCAGTTAAGCACGGAATAGCGTATCTGTCTGAAGATAGACAGGGAAAAGGTCTTCTCATGGATTTTACAGTTCCCCAAAATATAACCCTTGTTTCACTGCGCCGATATGTTAAGGCTTTCATCGACAGAAAAAAGGAGCAGGCCGCTACGGATGAGTATGTGAGAAGTTTCAATATAAAAGCTGCTTCTCTTTTATCTAAGCTGCGCTTTCTCAGCGGAGGCAATCAGCAGAAAGTCTATCTTGCAAAATGGATGGACACAAAACCGGATATACTTATCCTTGATGAACCGACCAGGGGAATAGATGTTAATGCGAAAATGGAGATTTATCAGTTTGTCCGTGAACTGGCGAAAGAGAATATTGCCTGTATGTTTATATCCTCGGAACTGGAAGAGATTATGGGCATGTGCCATAGGGTTCTTGTTATGCGGGAAGGTCGACTTACTGGGGAAATACAGGATAAGGACATGAGTGAAGAAGAAATTATGTTTTATGCAACTGGTATTAAGGAAGGAATTAGCGTATGAAGCTGAAAACAATTAGAGATGTAGATTTCTCAAAGTATGCTGCCCTGATCGCTCTGATCATAATATTTATTATTGCATCACTTTCCAGTCCCTATTTCCTGAAAGGGAGAAATCTGCTCAATATTTTACGGCAGGTATCATACACGGGTATTATCGGCTTGGGAATGACCTTCGTCATTATCTCCGGCGGAATTGATCTATCTGTTGGATCAATGACCGCATTTGTGGGCGGTTTGGCAATTCTTGTTCTGAATGCCGCAGGGGCAACGGGTTTCAGCATTTTCTTGGCAATACTGGCGGCGCTTGTGATAGGGGCGGCGAGCGGGGCATTTAACGGGTTCATTGTTACACGCTTTAAAATAGCCTCCTTTATTGTAACCCTTGGATCCATGTCGATATTTCGCTCCCTAACCCTCTATTTTGTCAATGCTGGTGAATATCGGTCTGAAAGCCCTGCATATCAGAATGTCGGTTCAGGCCTCTTTTTAGGGGTGCCTATTCCCGTGTGGGTTTTTATTGGGCTCACCATCCTGCTGCACCTGCTCTTAAATCATACACGCTACGGCCGCTATATTTGCGCTGTTGGAGCGAATGAACAGGTTGCCAGATATTCTGCGATCAAAACTCGATTAGTAAGATTTATGGCGTATGTTATCACTGGATTAACCGTGGGAGTAACCGCTGTCATGCTTTCATCAAGGCTGAATTCTATCAGTTCATCAAATGCCGGGAATGCATATGAATTGGATGCAATTGCTGCGGTGGTGATTGGCGGAACTTCGATGTCCGGCGGAAGCGGGACAGTTATCGGAACTGTTTTAGGAGCTGTAATCCTGGGCATAATAAACAATATGCTGAATATGATGGGGGTTTCTCCCTATCTGCAGGGAACAGTAAAGGGTTTAGTAATTATTTTCGCTGTACTGCTGCAGTACAAAAAGAATAAAAGTTCCTGAACAGGCTAGGCTGCAGGGAACTGAGAATACAAATTTGCTTAGAGTCTAATTAAGGAGGAATTCATGAAAAAAGCGTTAATCGTTTTATTGGTTCTCATGTGTGCAAGTACATTGGTGTTTGCACAGGGTGATGGTGAAGCAGCTGCTGAGGCTGAAACAGTCAGCGGTGAAGCTGTGAAGATTGGAGTTACGGTACCTACAGCAGACCATGGCTGGACAGGCGGAGTAGTTTGGTGGGCAGAGAAAGCAATTAAGGAGTGGGAAGCCCGGGATCCGAGTATTGAATTCATCATGAAAACCGCCGCTGATCCTGCATCCCAGGTAGCTGTTGTTGAAGACCTTATGGTACAGGAAATTGATGCACTCGTTATACTGCCTCATGATTCGGCTCCCTTGACGCCTGTTGTAGAAGAGGCTCATAAAGCTGGTATTTATACCGTTGTTATTGACCGCGGGCTGACTAAGAGCGGTATTTCGGATGCCTATATAGCAGGTGATAATCCCGGCCTTGGTCGTGTGAGTGCGCAGTGGATGGCTGAAGAGCTGAACGGCAGAGGGAAAATTGTAGCTTTGGAAGGAATACCCTGTGTGATTAACACTGAGCGGGTTGAAGCATTTGAAGCTGTTATGGATGAGTATCCAGGTATAGAGATTCTTGATTCCCAGCCAGCCTACTGGTCAACACAAAAAGGTTTGGAGATTATGGAAAACTATCTCCAGAAATATGATGATATTGATGCTGTCTTCGCCCAGGATGATGATGTTCTCAAAGGAGTTCTCCAGGCATACAAAGAATCCGGCCGCAATGATATTGATATTTTTCTCGGCGGTGCCGGTTCAAAAGATATTATCAAGATGATAATTGATGGGGACGAACTTGTGAAAGCAGATGTTACCTATCATCCGTCAATGGCCGCGACTGGAGTATCTCTGGCAGTTTATGGAACAAAAGGTATTTCCCTGCCTGGATACTATCAGCAGGCTGTTCCGTCTAAGATCATCCTGGCTGCCGAGCTTATTACCGAAGAGAATGCTGAAGATTATTATACACCGGCTTCGGTATTCTAAAGATTATGAATCAATTGAAGGTGAATGTAATTTTCTGTATCTGAGCTTTTCTGCTTATTGTGTGTATACAGGCAGATTTAAAACAGAAATTACTTTCTTTGAACAAGCCCCGGGGGGAGAAGGATTCTTTCCGGGGCTGTTTTTGATGTGTAAATAGGCTTTGTTTAATTCTGTAAAAACGGAATACCCTAATTAGCCGAGTACAAAGGTTCAGAAGCGTCAGCTGTTAAAGTTATTTAGCTTGCTTTACGGGTGAAATCTATTCGTTTCCCACTCGACGAACATAAAAGTTATATTATACAATACCCGAAATTAAAGGACGTTGTTGATTGTGAGAAAAAAAGTTACCAGAACAGAAGTCGCAAAAGCCGCGGGAGTTGCTGAATCCACTGTCTCCAGGGCTTTGAATAATTCTAAGATGATTTCTCTTGAGGTCAGGGAACGGGTTAAGCAGACTGCCCGGGAGCTCGGCTATATTCCCAACAGACAGGCGGTGCTGCTAGCCTCAAACAGGACATACCGATTAGGTCTTGTTGTTCGAACGTATAAATCATTTTCTCCTTTCTCCAGGGCTTATTTCCCTCGTCTTCTTGATGGAGTGCTTTTAAAAGCGGAACAGCATAAATATACCATCAACATAATTCTTGATAAGGTTGAAGAGGAATATAAAGATCTCAGCACTTATGTGTATGGGAAAGAAGTTGATGGACTGGTTTTCTCTGTATCACCCCTGGGTGATCCTCGTTTTGAAGAATTGAAACAGAAAAGAATACCTTTTGTACTGCTTAACAATAAAGTTCCCGGTATGAACTGTGTAAATAGTGACCCCTGTAAGGGGACCCGTGAAGCTGTGCGTCATGCAGTCTCTCTGGGACATAGACGGCTGGGATATATCACTGGTGATCTTTCATACTGGGACGGCAGAGAACGTCTCAAGGCTTTTACGAATGTGTGCAGGGAGATGGAGCTTCAGACTGAAATCGTTGAGGGGAATTTTTCCAAGACCAGCGGGTACCGGGCTTCGGATTCTCTGCTGAATAGAGACGAACCTGTTTCGGTTATTTTCTGCGCTTCCGACAGGGAGGCTATGGGGGTTTTTCTCTACTGTAAGGAACGGGGGCTTGAAGTACCGCGGGATGTCAGCATCATCGGCTTTGATAATCTAGGGCCTGCCAAAGATACAAATCCCCCCCTTACCACAATTCATCAGCCCATAACAAAAATGGGCAGTGAAGCCGTACGTATTCTCATCAGTATAATTGAAGGAGAAACAGCAGCAAATGTAAACGGGGAATTGCGTTCTCTTGATACAGGGTTTATCATTAGACATTCAACGGGAGTGTGCAGGCAGTAATACTTGGATCATGTAAAACGGAAGTGCAGTTCTGCAGAGAAAAAGGTACGCATGAGGTGAATCTGGAGTGTCTATTGAGGAAACTGGGTTACAGAAATACGGGGAAAGAAGAGACGGGATTGGGAAAATCCGTTTGGGGCTTGTGGGCTGCGGTTTTATGGGAAACCATTATGCAAAAGTTTTTCCGCGTAACGGAGCTGCAGTTATCCAAAGCTGCTGTGACCCTTCCCTGAAAAAAGGGACTTCATTTTCCCGGCAGTGGGGTATCTCTCGGGTATATACGGATTATAACCAGATGATGGGCCAGGAGAAACTTGATGCAGTTTTGGCAGCGGTACCTGATTTCCTTCACCACCCCGTCGCGATGGCAGGCTTGAACGCCGGCTATAGTGTTTTCTGTGATAAGCCTATGGCCCGAACACTCAGCCAGGCTGAAGAGATGAGAACTGCATTTCTGCATACATCCCTGCATACCATGGTAAATTTTTCAAAACGAAATTCTGCGGCTTCGCGCCTGCTTAAAGAGGCCGTAGAATCCGGGGAGCTGGGAGAGATTGTTCACATAGATGGGAAATATCTGCAGGGCTGGCTCTACAGCAGGAATTTCGGGGATTGGGAAACGGAAAGAAAGTGGGCATGGAGACTTTCTAAAGAACACTCGACTCAAGGAGTTCTGGGAGACCTCGGAGCTCATCTTATTGATTTGCTTCTGTATGTTTTACCGGAAAGGACTGGTAGTATACGGGATATCAGCTGCCGCATGAGGACTGTACAGAAGGATTCTCTGCTTACAGGAGCGTATCGGTTTACTCTCTACGATTTGGAATCTCCTGATTTTGCTATGGTCTATGGAACGCTGGAAAATTCGGCCTCCTTCTCCCTTGAATGCTCTCGAATTCATACTTCAGAAACCGATACCTGTTATCTGCATGTATACGGCACAAAGGGGAGCGTATGTCTGGATCTTGAGAAGGACAGATACGGGATAAAGATCTACACTAGTCGGGGGCAGTGCAGGGAAGTGAAAACGAATAAAAAACATAAATCCACATATCAGCGCTTTATTAAGAACCTTATGTCAGAAAAGAAATGTTCTGAAGGGGAAAAGAACAGAGAAAATGGTGATGCTGCAGCTGCAGATAGTGATACAGATATTCAGGCAGGCAGGAGTGTGAATACTTTAGATTTTTCCTGGGGCTATGAGTTTCAAAAAATTCTGCATGCCTGTGCAGTTTCAGATGAAAGAAAAGGAGAAGCCGTCAAGTTTAGGTAGCGGCGGGCTGATGAAGAAAAGGAGTTTTTCCCATGAATGAAAATATCCGAATCGGTACAATGGTGAAAGGTAACAAGCATACCCTGGAGTATATTCGTCAGATCATACC